>JADFNY010000422.1 GCA_022563115.1 Acidobacteriota bacterium
CGAGCTCGAAGACGTTCTGCAGCAGGAAATGGTCGAGAACCCGATGCTCGAGGAGCGCGAGGAGCCCGAAGAGCGCGTCGACGCCACCGTGGAGCCGGGCGAAGTCGACGCCGATGGCGGCGAGCAGGGCGACACCGAGGAGGTCCTGCCGGAGGAGGTCAACTCGTTCGACGAGATCAACATCGAGTCGTATTTCCAAGAGTACTATGACGCCCAGCCCGGCACGGCTCCCATGCGGGAGGAACGCGACCAGATCCAGCTCGAGAACACGCTCGCCGCGCGCCCGACGATGGAAGAGCAACTGTGCTGGCAGCTGGAGATGAACGACACGTCGCCGCTGGAGATGGACATCGGCCGGGTGATCATCGGCAACCTCGACGAAGAGGGTTATTTGACCGCCGACATCGAGGAGTTGGTGGCCATGGGGGATTGGTCGGCCGCCGTGGTGGAGTCGGCGCTGGCACGGGTCCAACAGCTCGATCCCCCTGGGGTTGCGGCGCGCGACCTCCGCGAGTGCCTCCTTCTGCAACTCGATCACTTCGATGCTTCGCAGACGCTTGCCCATAGGATTGTCGACGAGCATCTCGACCTGCTGATCGCTCGGGCACACAGCGAGATCGCTCGGCGCTGCGGCGTTTGGCCGGCGGAGGTCGAGGCGGCTGTAGAGCTCATCCAGAGCCTTAATCCGAAACCCGGGGCGGTCTACCTCACCGAATCCTCGAGGTACATCGTTCCCGACGTGACCGTCATCAAGGACGCGGGTAAGTACCGCGTCATTCTCAACGAGGACGGCCTGCCGAAGCTGCGCATCTCGCGCCTGTACCGCCAGATGCTGCGATCACGCAGCGAGCTCCCCAAGGATGCCTCGGAGTACCTGCAGACGAAGCTCAAATCGGCTCTCTGGCTGATTAAGTCGTACGGCCAGCGCCAGCGGACCATCCAGCGGGTCGCCGAGAGCATCGTCAAGCACCAGGTGGCGTTCCTCGAAGGGGGCCTAGCGGAGCTTCGCCCGCTGGTCCTTCGCGATGTTGCCGACGATATCGAGATGCACGAGTCGACGGTCTCCAGGGTGGTTAACGGCAAATTCATGAGTACGCCGCAGGGCATTCTGGAGATGAGGTTCTTCTTCCATAGCGCCCTCGGGCACAGCAGCGGGTCAGAGGTCTCCTCGGTTTCGGTCAAGGAGACCATCCGCAAGCTGATCGCCGCCGAGGACGCTCAAAAGCCCCTCTCCGACGCCCGTATCGCCGCCGTGTTGAAGGAGGACGGGCTGCGAATCGCCCGGCGCACGGTTGCCAAGTACCGGGAAGAGATGGGGATCGTCGCCTCGAAGTCCCGACGGGCGCCCCGGTGACCGATTCGGGCGGCGGGGGCGAGGAGGCTGCCAGCCTCAGCGTTCGCGAGTTGCTCACCGACGACGGGCGCCATCTCGAGCTCGAGCTCATCGCCGGCGGTGCTGGCCTCGACCGCGAGATTGTCTTTCACCGGATTCAGAAACCCGGCTTGGCGATGACCGGGTACGTCGAATTCGTCCGCGGCGGCCGCGTGCAGGTTCTCGGCGAGTCGGAGATCAGGTTCATCGAGAGTCGTTCGAGCGACGAGCGCCGCGAAGTGCTGGCCCGGCTCTGTTCCTTGCCGATCCCGTGCGTCGCGGTCACCAAGGCGCTCGCGATCCCGGCGGAGCTGGTCGAAGTTTGTGAAGAAAACGAGCTGCCGCTGTTGCGGAGCTCGCTGGTCTCGTCGGCTTTCATCGAGCGCCTGACCCTCTATCTCGACCGCCACTTGGCGCCGTATACCACGGCGCACGGGGTCCTTGTCGATGTCTACGGCGTCGGCGTGCTGATCACCGGGGCATCCGGCGTCGGCAAGAGCGAGTGTGCCCTCGATCTGATCGTCCGCGGTCACCGCCTTGTCGCCGACGACGTCGTCGAGATCCGGCGCCGCGCCGGTGACATCCTGATGGGCAGCGGTCCGGAGCTGATTCGCCATCACATGGAGTTGCGCGGGCTCGGCATCCTCAACATCGAGCATCTCTTCGGCGCGGCGTCGATCCGCGACCGCAAGCGCGTCGAGATGGTCGTGAAGCTCGAGGAATGGAACGAGGACGTCGAGTACGATCGTCTCGGGCTCGACCAGCAGACGTTCGAGATCCTCGACATCGAGCTGCCGTTCATCTGCCTGCCGGTGGCGTTGTCTCGTAACCTGTCGATACTCGTGGAGGTAGCGGTGCGCAACCTGATCCTCAAGCTGACGGGCTACCAGCCGGCGACGGAGCTGACCCGGCGCCTGCAAGAGGCCATGGAGAAGCCGAGCTTCGTGCATGCAGTGGTCGAAAACGAGGAAGGCGACCTCGAATAGTGAGCCGATCATCCTCTTTGGTCGTGGTTTCCGACCTCGCGGGAGCAGGCAAGAGTTCGGCGCTCAACAGCCTCGAAGATCTCGGCTACTACTGCGTCGACAACCTTCCGCCAGCGCTGATGTCGAAGTTCGCCGATCTGTGCGAGAAGGCCGGAGGCACCGTCGAGCGCGCCGCGATCCGTGTGGTGAGCTTCGCTTTCCGTTCCAGGCTGCCCAAGAATACCGACCTCGTGTTCGACGTTCGATTTTTGAGTGAGGGACGCGCCTACCTGACGCTCGCGTTCGGGTGCGCCGGGGGCCGTCACCGTTCGGTCGCGATCTCGGCGCCTGTCGCCCAGGATCTCGAGGGTATGGG
>JADFNY010000092.1 GCA_022563115.1 Acidobacteriota bacterium
GTGATCGAGCCCGTCGGCCGCAAGCCGCCCTCGGCGGTCTCGAGGGCGTCGTAGCCGATCAGCTCCGGCCGCCCGTCGCCGTCACGGTCCCATTCCCACAGCGTCACCTCGCCCCCGAGGTCCCAGCGCACGAGATCGATCGATCCATCGGCGTTGACGTCGTACCTGACCGAAGTCACCTCGAACGCTGGAGGCATCAACTGCTTCCGGAGGATGAACGCGCCGCCGACGGCGGCGCTGATGAGCAGCACCACGAGAATCATGTAGAAGCGTTTCAATTGGAGCGCACCCGAGGGATTCGTTGAGCGGAACCTACGCCGACTTCGGGGTCAGACTAGCACGGCGCGAGCGCAGCCCCGGATGGAGGGAAACTCGCCTGGCGGCGTGCTCTGAGCGGGTTGCCGGCCGGGTCGAGCGGGGGCCATCGATACACTTCCGCGGCGCGCTCGCGCACAGCCGGCAAGGTGCTGCGAAAGGGCTACGCGCCGGAACCGATCACCGCGTCGCCTATTCCCTCCTCGGCCATCCGCTGCAGAAACTCGAGATCGGCCTGGGTCAGGTTCGCCTCGATGGTGATTCTCCGATCGTCCTGCTCGGCGTGCACGCCGCGGTCGAGAATCTTGAAGAGCTCCGGCTGGCTCCCCTGTATCAGCATCTTGCCCATGGAGAGCAGGCCGTTGAGCGAGTCGGTCAGCATGCCGGCGTCCTCCGGACTCCCGGAGATGCCCGCGAGGCGAATCGACAGGCCGTCACCGATCCGCATCGACAGCGTGATCGTCTCGATGCTTTCGATCGCGGTGGCCGGCACCATGGCGCCCGGCATGCTCTGGCCGAGGTCGGCGACTTGATCATCCCAGGTCGACTTGGTGGCAACCAGCCAGATCTGGCCGTGCCCGGCGACCTCAGAGATCAAATCGTTCATGTCGGGGTCCGACTTGAGGGTCTCGCGGCGACCGCCGTCGACGTCGATCACGATGCGGAGGCTTTCCTCCGTGCCGATCGCCAGCGTCGTGTCGTCGAGAACCACGATGTAGGCGTTGTCCGCGGGCTCGGTCTCGGCCTCGGCGCCGGGGCTGTAAATGTTCTCGTCGCGCCCGACCGAGACTTCGAGGTTGCGGACGAAGTCGTCGACCGCGTACATCGTGGCGCCTTCGTACTCGATGCTCTCGGCATCGGTGAGCAACGACTCGAAACGACCGCGGTCGAAGTCCGCCTCGATCAGCACGACCGGCCAGTCGTCACCGGCGCCGCCGGGCATGAGCGCGACACCCATCTGCCGCAGGTCTTCGCGCAGGTCGATGCCGGTGGCCTCCTCGAATTGTTCCAGGGCTTGCGTGTCCTCGTTGCGGTGGAGCATCTCCTCGTACTGGTCCCACTGCTCCGCCGGCAGCGCTTCGGCGAGAGCCTCGAAGTCGATCCAGGCGATCGCCGTGGCGCCGGAAGGCAGCCGATCGATCAGCGCCCGCGACTCGGCCACGCTCTCGTAATCGATCGAAACCGAGCACCCCAGCGTGAGGGCCATGGCGCCGCAGGCGCCGATCTGCAAGAAGCCTCTGCAGATTTTCGTCAGGCTGTTCATCGTCGTTCTCCTAATAATCACGCCGTGTGAACCACCAGCAAGCGAGAAACAGACACAAGACCGCGAAAGGAATCGAATAGAGAATCGGAAGCAAAGATACAGGCTCGTTCTGGGCGCTGGCCACCGCAATCCGCCGCAGCCCCTCACTCTTGGGTAGCGTCCAGTACAGGCCCTCGGCAAACGCCGTGGCTGCCTGTCGTCGCCACCCCGCAGGGAACGCCACGGCGCGCCACTCGGTGTACACGTGGAAGGGATACATGACGTGACCACCGATCCAGACCATCAAGCCGACCATGCCGGCGACGGGGCCGTTGCGGGTGATGATTCCCGTGAGCACGGTCGCCGAGTAGCAAACAGAGTAGACGAAGAGGATGACCATGCCGGCGAGCATGAAGCCCATGCTTCCGAGACCGGTCTTGATCCTCAGAACGGTCCAGCTGCCGACGACCAGGTAGGCGACGCCGATGCTGATGACGGCCACCGAGCCGAGGGCGCGTCCGAGTAGTAGCGTCGATCGCGAGACCGGTTGGGCGACGAGCAAGTCGACCCACCCCTCCCTGGCCATCGCCGGGACATGGTTGCTGGTCAGAAAGAGAGCCAATAGGACGCCGATGAAATACAGGGTGCTGATGATGCCGACCTGGAACCAGCGCACGATGTCGTCGACGGGGATCTCCTGACCGCCGATTTGGAGGTCCTGACCGAACAATCGCGCCGACGCCAGTGTTCCTTCGACGATGTCGAGATTCACCGCGGTCGAGAGGAGCACGAGAAAGAAAGTAATGCCGATCAGATAGGTGATCAGGGTCCAGCGGTGGAGCGACTCGCGCACCGTGTAGGCGACGAGCGCCTGGATTTGACGCGACATCAGCTGGGCCTGAGAGATGTCGCCGCCGCCGTGTCCCATCACGAGCGTAGGAGTCTCGCTCATGAGCGCTCCCCGGCGCTGACCGGTTTGGGCTCGGCGATCGAATCCTCCGACCCCAGCGGGGCGTCGCCACCCGGCTGATCGCCAATGGCCCGTAGAAAGACCTCCTCGAGACTGTTGCGAACCGGCTCGATCCCGTCGACCAGGATGTTTTCCCGGCGCAGTCGATCGATCGCCGCGTTGAGCTCATCTCGGTCGCGAACGGTCAGGTTCCAGGCCGCCAGACCGGCGGCCGCCTTGACTTCCTCGATCTCCGAGATTGCACCGTCGAGCACCGCCGGAACGCGTTCGAAATCGGACGCCACCGTCAGGCGATACTGGCGCTCGCGCGACGTGAGTTCGGCGAGGACGCCGGACTCGACAATCTTGCCGTGGTGCAGAATGGCGACCTCGTCGCACACCATTTCGACCTCGGTCAGAAGATGGGAGTTCATGAACAGCGTCGTGCCGCGCTCGCGGGCGCGGCGCAGGATGTTCCGTACGACAACACGGCCGAGCGGATCGATACCCTCGGCCGGCTCGTCGAGAAACAGCAACTCCGGATCGTTCAGCAGCGCCTGTGCCAATGCGAGGCGCTGCTTCATGCCTTTGGAGAAGCCGCCGACCTTGTGCTCGGCCCACTTCCCGAGGTCGACGTCCTCGAGAACGCGTCCGATGCGCTCCTTGCGCTCCGACGCCGGGATTCCGTGCAGGCGACCGAACAGGTCGAGACAGCGAGAGGCGGTGAGAAACTGCGGGTAGTTGCGCAGTTCGGGCATGTAGCCGATACGGCGCCTTGCCGACGGGGTGCCGGCGTTTTCACCCATCAGCCGCGCTTCGCCCTCGGTCGGGTGCACGAGGCCGAGCAACGTCTTGACCAGGGTTGTCTTCCCGGCCCCGTTCGGTCCGAGCAGACCGAACGCCTGGCCTCGTTCCACCCGGATATCGACGCCTCGTAGCGCCTCGACCCGGGTTCCGAAGAAGCTCTTGTAGACCTTTCGAAGACCTTGGGTTTCGATGATTGCGGCGGTCATGGTCGAGGGTGACGGGGCGACACGGGCCTGTCGATGGAGTGCCCTCCAGAGGGCGCGGAAGTGTCGAGATGGTACAGCCCGTTCACGGTGTCTCTCCAGCAGGCCGTGGTGAAAGTGTAATGGGTCTGGTTACGTCGCCGAGGGCGCATCTCCGGCGATCGAGCGCCATACTCGATCGCCACCTTAACAGGGTGCTGAAGAACTCCCGGGGGTAGTTTTTCAGCACCCTGTTGACTACGGGGTCGCGCTGCTCGCGGTTTCGGGAGACTATTGCGGCAGCATGACCGAGTACTCGGAGACGTTCCTCGATCACTACAGACGGCCGCGGAACACCGGCGATCTCGATAAGCCCGACGCCGTCGCCATCGTCCACAACGACGTCTGCGGCGACGTTCTTCGCCTCGCGATCACCGCGGAGCCCGACGACGAAACGGCGCGCCGGCGGATCATCGCCGTTCGCTTCAAGGCCTACGGCTGCGCCGCCACCATCGCCGTGGGATCGGTGATCAGTGAGATGGTTGTCGGCAAGCGCGTCGGCGAGATCGAAAAGATAGGTGCCGATGATGTCGTTGCCGCCCTCGATGGCCTGCCGCCGGGTCGTATCCACGCCGTCGTGCTCGGGCGCGCGGCGTTGCGCGACGCGATCTCGCGGCTCGACTGACAACGGCTGTACAAACCAAACGCGGGAGCTGCCGAGCGGCAGCTCCCGCGCTGAACTTCAACCGGCCGGCGGAGGTATCAGCAGGCCAGGACTTCGAGGCGCTCCCGGATGACGGCCGCGGTCACGCCGATCATGCGGCAGATGTCCTCGAACCAGGTGCTGGCGAAGAACTCTTCCGGATCACCGTCTTCCGTCAAGCCGCGCAACTTCTTGCGCTCCGACAGAGTCAACTCATCCTGCTGGCGGATACGCAGCAGGAACTCGTAGTCCTTGAGAGCGAGCTCGATCACTGACACGAAGAGCTCGCGATACGCCTCGTCGTCGACCCATTCCTCGTCGGGTTTCGCGTCGAGCGCAAGCCCCGCAATCGGCACCCGCGGAGCTTCGAGAATGGCAGCCTCTACGGACATCTTCGGCCTCCAGAATCATCATGAGAGTGGCTGGGCCGCCCCTTGCCCCCCAGCCTCTTGCCCCAAGCAAATGCAATGCGCATGCCAACTCCGGCATCAACCCCCTCCTGCGACCCGCGCTGCCGCTGGGTTTGCGGGGAATCGTTCAGCCCCGAAAGATGAGGCTGGCGGCCGAGTGGATCATATGAGCCATGAAAATCAATAAAAGGCCTTCGATCCCGCGGAAACCCCGGCCCGTAGAGGATTCGCTCCATATGGCTCATTTCATCCATTGTGGACGTAATCAGCCAGTCAATTCTGGGTTGCGGGCGGCGGCCGCGGCCCTCATGCGGCGTCGAGACCGAACTTCCTGAGGCGATATCGCAGCGTGGCGCGGGACAAACCCAGGAGGCGCGCCGCCTGGCTCTTGTTGTGGCGGCTGTGCTCGAGGGCCTGTTTCAGCAGCGACCTCTCGACTTCCTCGAGCGACAAACCCTGGGGCGGTAGTGAGACGGCGACGTTGGCTAGTGAAACGCGCTCCTCCTGCAGGCGAACTGGAAGGTGCTCGGGGCCGATCGAGTTGTCCTGGGTCAGGATGAGGGCGCGCTCCAGCACGTTCTTCAGCTCGCGGACGTTCCCCGGCCAACCGTAGTTGAGCAAGATGCGCCGAGCTTCCGGGCGGATGGTGGTAACCACCTTCCCGGTGCTCTCCATGAGCTCGAGCAAGAAGTGGCGGGCGAGCGGCAGGATGTCCTGGGTGCGCTCGCGCAGCGGGGGGATGGTGATCGGGAAGACGTGGATCCGATAGTAGAGGTCGTCGCGGAACTGTCGTTTGGCGACCAGGTCGGCGAGGTCGCGGTTGGTGGCGGCGATCAGCCGGACATCGGCGCGCAGGGTCTCGGTGCCGCCGAGGCGGGAGAACTCACGTAGCTCGAGCACGCGCAGCACCTTCACCTGCACGGCCAAGGTCATCTCGCCGATCTCGTCGAGAAACAGCGTGCCGCCAGTGGCGAGCTCGAATCGGCCGATCTTGCGTTTCTCCGCCCCCGTGAAGGCACCGGGCTCGTAGCCGAACAGCTCGCTCTCGAGGAGATTCTCCGGCAGGGTGGCGCAGTTGATGGCGACGAAGGGGTGGCCGCCGCGCCCGCTGTTGTAGTGGATGGCCCGCGCCAGAAGCTCCTTGCCGGTGCCGCTTTCCCCGCTGATCAGGGCAGTGGTGTTGGTGACCGCGACGTCACCGGCGAGGCGCAGGACCTCGACGACCTGCGGCGACGTCCCGATAATCGCCGAGAAATCGTACTGGCGCTCCAGTTCCTCCCGTAGCACGCGGTTTTCGGCCACCAGCCGGGTCATCGCGAGGGCCTTTTGGACCGTGCGACGGACGTCGTCCTGATCGAACGGCCTTTCGATGAAGTCGAAGGCTCCGGCTTTCATCGCCTCGACCGCGGCGGCTACGGTGCCGTAGGCCGTCACCATGATGACCGGTAGTTGTGCGTCGATCTCCTGGATGCTCTTCAGCAAGGTGAGCCCATCCATGCCCTGGAGCTTGAGACCGGTGATGACGCCGTCGACCGGCTGAGTCGCCAGGATCTCGAGCGCTTCCTCGCCGCTGCTCGCATGGATGACTTCGGCGCCGAGCCCTGCGACCTCGGCGCTGATCGCCTCGCGGGTCGTTTCCTCATTGGTGACGAGCATCAGGCTCGGGTTCATCGGCATCCTCGGGGCTGTTCGGCCACCCTCTTGCGCGTGTTCGGTCGGTCATGACCCGACCGGCTCATTTGGTCCACTCCATTATAGAGGGTAACTATCCCTTGTGTGTAGAAGCGGACTATTATGGATAAACTATTCTTTGGGCAGGTTGATCCGCAAGGCTCACCGCCCCGTTGCCTTCCGAAGGCCAGAATGCTGACCATCGACCTTTCGTACTACTACCACGTCGCCAAGACACTTCAGGGCATAACGGCGGCGGCGGTTGAGGGTGCATCCCTAAAAGCAGTCGCGCCGATGCTTCAAGGCGTAGCACAAATGTTGCACGGCATTCTCAGCGAGAGGCGGATGCCGCTTGGCGGCTCCCGTCAAGCAGGACTCAACCTCTTCGGGGTGCTCAGCGAGCTGGCGTCACAAAGCCATGAAGAGGACCGCGTTATCACCGCGGAGGAAGCGGAAATACTACGTAACGCGTACTTTCAATTCGACACTTTGTACACTGCCGATATTCGTCAGGCAGACACGTACTTTGTTCTTCAGAGGGGCAATTTCGATACAACCTCCCTTATCGAGAGCGGAAGTTCACAAGTCCCCTTTGAGACTCGGTGCAACATTCCCTCCGCGGAACCTGTCAACGACTTTGAGACACTCGAGTTCTCGATTTAGTGAGCAATACCTTCGGTCGTCGATGTAGCGGGTGGATTGATCCAGACCTCTTCGGGGAGAGGGCTGGGCTTCGGGATTCCGCGAACGAAACGTTCGGGGTGAGCCGCCCAAGCGGTTTCCAGGGTGCGCTGCCGTTGCGCGAGGATCTCCTGGGCGCGTCCATGATGGACATCGTCCGGGGTCAGCATGGAGATGCCGCCATGCCGGTGCTCGGTGTTGTACCAGGGCAAGAACGAACGGCAGAAGCGCGTAGCGTCCGAGATGTCAACGAAGCGACCGGGGAAGCCGGGGTGGTACTTCAGGGTCTTGAACTGCGCCTCCGAGAACGGATTGTCGTCGCAGACCTGGGGGCGGCTCAGGGACCGCGTAACCCCGAGGTCGGCGAGAAGCTGAGCCGTGCACTTGCTCGTCATGGGGGCGCCACGATCGGAGTGGAGCGTCAGCACCTGCGGCTCGACTCCCTGCTTGTGGCACGTCTCCTCGATCAGGCGACCGGCCAGGGCCGAGTTTTCCCGATCGGCCACCATCCAGCCCACGACATAGCGGCTAAAAATGTCGAGCAGGACGTAGAGGTAGTAATAGGTCCACTTCTTCGGCCCCAGCAGCTTCGTGATGTCCCACGACCAGACTTGATTCGGTCCCGTCGCCACGAGCTCAGGCTTCGCGTATTGCGGATGCTGGAGCTGATTGCGGCGCTCTCGCACCGGCTGGTTCAGGGCCAGGATCCGGTACATGGTGCGCTCAGAGCAGAGGTATTTGTCCTCGTCGAGCAGCGTGGCAAACACCTCGCCCGGCGATCGGTCGGCGAAGCGCGGCAAGGTGAGCACCTCGATGACGCGCTCACGCTCCGATTCGCACAGCGCCCGGGCAGGCGTAGGACGCGGCTGCTGGTGCGCGGTAGCCGGCGTCTTGCGGCGGTAGAACGTGGCCCGCGACACGCCGAGAGACCGGCAGGCCGACGCTACGCCGACCTGCCGGGCCAGCTGTTCGGCAGCCATCAGGAGTCCTTCCCGTCGTTGAGGCTGAATTCCAGCAGCCCGGCAACTTTTTTTTGCACCTCCAGGATCGTGTGCGCCTTGTGCAACTCCTTCTCGAGGCGAGCCACCTTCGCCTCGAGCTCGCGGACCTTCGGTACCAGCGGGTTGCTCGCCTTCGGCTTTGCACCGCGCGTCTTGGAACTCAGCCCGCGAAGTGCCCCGTCACGCCGCGCCTTGCGCCAGGTCGTCAGATGAGAGCTGTACAGTCCTTCTCGGCGAAGCAGCCGACCCACGTCGCCGAGCTCGGTGCAGCGGTCCGCCTCCTCCAGGATGCGGAGCCGGTACTCCGCCGTGAATCGCCGCCGCTTCGGCTTCGCCAATACCTCAGGATCCGGTCGCGCCGGCGGGGCGCTCGCTCCCGCGCTGGGGGCCTCGTCGCTCCGCTCCTCAGCGCCCAGCGCGGGAGCAGCAAGCCCAGTCAAGCTCATCGTATCTATCCCTACTGCCATCGGTACTACCATCGGTTCTCACCTTCCACCGCCCTACAGTAATTCCAAGGGGTGCTGGTGTCTCACCTACGTTGGCAGAAAGGGCCGGGGCGATTTGGGACCTCGATCAGGCTGGCCGTTGTCTCGCTTTCGACCTCGGGACAGCTGCTGGATTCCATGCCGTGCGAGCTGTTGAGCGCGTCATAATTCGGTGGCTTGAAATCTTGGAGAAGAAGAAGGCAAATCAGACCATCAAGAAAAACGATTGGGGACACCACATTGAACATCTCAAACGGCATGATGCGAACCCGAACGTCGTCGCTGTGCTCGACCAAATTCGAGTGCGGCGGCGGAATCCGTTGATCCACCCCTCACACTCATTGAGAACTGCAGAGGCCGTTGTGCTGTATGGAATCTGCGTCGGTGCCATTGAGGAAATCGGGTGGGAGATCAAGGAACTCAATCCAAAGGACTGGGATGCTAAGGTAGAGGCTGCCCAACAAGCGATACCACCAGCCGAAATTTCAATAGATGTCCAAGACCCAGAAAACACCGAAGGGCGAGAAAATCCCGGTGCCGAAGCGCGGCGACTTCATGAAGAATCTGCGCAAGCTGACGGTAGCCAAGAAACCCAAGAGGCCGTCAGCTACCTACCGTCCGAAGAAGTAGCGTCCGAAACATCGAACGACGTTCGTTCCGCTGGTTGTACCGCCAAGCGTACTCGTTCAGGTAGCCTTGAAGATGCTTAGCGGATACCGAGTGGTAGACGCCACCGATACCGCGCTTCACGAGCGACCAGAAGCCCTCAATCGTGTTCGTGTGGATGTCTCCGCTTACGTACACGCGCTCGGTGTGCTTGATGCGCTGGTGCCGGTAGCCCATGTTCTCGTTCATGTAGTCGATCCCGTCGTAGACGCTCAGCTCGTCGGTGAAAATGCTAGACGACGGCAGGATGCGCTCCACCATCTTCGTTTGGAGCGTCTTGGCCCTGACGTTGGGAACGGTCATGGCGACGACGTGGCCTTGGCGTTGGACCATGCCGAACACGGGAGTCTTGCCAGCCGCACCACGGCCACGCCGTCCCTTGCGGTAGCCGCCGTGATACATCTCGTCGGCCTCTACGTCGCCCGACAGGGGTTTACCCTCGTCGCCCATCAACTTGGTACGGATCAGGTTCGCCATGCGCCACGCGGTCTTGTAGGTCACGCCAATCTCGCGCTCAAGTTGTTTCGCGGATATCCCGCATCGTGTGCTCGTCATGAGGTAGATGGCGTAGAACCAGAGATGCAGGGACGTGGACGACTTGTGAAAGATCGTCCCCGCAGTCGGGTGGATATGGTGCCCGCAGGCCGTGCACGTCCACGACTGGCGTTGCTGCTTCGTGTGGTAGCGCTCAAAGGCGCGAAGTTCCTCACATTTGGGGCACACGGCGTTCTTGCCAGCGGGCGAATAGCGGTTTTCCCAGAGCCACGTAAGGCACGTCTCGTCGTCGGGAAACTCGCGCATAAACTCCATAATCGAGTACTGCGATTCGGACGACTTGGCTCGCGTTGGCTGTTTTCTGTTTCCTGGTCGCATGACCTATCTCCTCTATCAATGGAACCATTTTAGCCCGAAATGCTTATACAGTCAAGGGATAGTTGCCTTATAGAGGCCCGCGTCCCGACATTCACCGGGCTTGCCGCGGTCAAACCCGGGCGGATGCGGGGAGCGCCGACGAGCCACCGGCGGCCCGCCAACATGACATTGTGGGTCCATGCGGCTACCATGGGCGTATCTGCGGTGCGCACAGGCATCGCCCGACGTCGCGGCGCCTTGTATCTGCTGCCCTTGGTGGCGTAACCAGACCCATCACACTTTCACCACGGCCTGCTAGAGGAGATTCTTCCAGTGGTGCCCCTTTCTTCCGACCAGATTCGCGCCGCCCTTGCGGGCGTCAAATTCCCGGGTCTTTCCCGCGACATTGTCTCGTTTGGCCTCGTCGAGCACGTCGAGGTCGACGAGGGCCTGGTTCGCATTCGCCTGAGCATACCGTCGGGCGATCAACGGGCGATCGAACAAATG
>JADFNY010000423.1 GCA_022563115.1 Acidobacteriota bacterium
GAGGCTGACCTCCCGCCGGCTGATGAATCTGAAGCTGCCCTCCCAGTCGTTCCAGCCGAGGTTGGCGCCGGACGTGACGGGACTGATCTCCTCGACGATGTTCTGGCCGATGTCGGCGACGAACATGTTGCCGTTCGCCGGGTCCCAGGCGAAGCGCTGGGGGTTACGGACGCCGAAGGCATAGATCTCGCCCAGCGTACGGGCGTCGCCGTCGGCGGCAAACGGGTTGTCGGCCGGTATGCCGTACTGGCCGTTGCTGCTGTCGGAGCCGAGCGGGTCGATGCGCAGGATCTTGCCGAAGACGGAGCCGAGGTTCTGGGCGAGGTCGAGGGGGTCGCCGCCGCTGCCACCGTCGGCCGATCCGACGTAGAGCAGCCCGAAGTCGGCGTCCGCGGGTGAGGCGAGCGGGTTGAAGCCGGTCTGGCCGCCATTGTGGTTTTTGAAGGGTTGCTCGATCCGGAACATCTCGCGTGGCGGGCCGCCGTCATAGGTCGCGGCGCCGGGGCTCTCGGCCGTCCATTCCAAGAGGATCGTGTCGTGGGCGTCGCCACCGCTACCCGGCGCGAAGTCGGGCGCCGGCGCCGTGTTGCTTGTATCGAGGTAGGTGTAGAACTTGCCGAAGCCCGGCGTGCCGGGCTGGTTGAACTGCGGGTGGAAGGCGAAGCTCTGAAACCCGCGCTCGCTGCCGGCCGCCTGGATGCTGAGCTCCCAGGCCTGGGCGGTGAGGTCGAGATACTGGGTGACGGTCTGTCCGTCGTAGCTGACGCCGTACAGCAGGCCGCGCATGTCGTTGACGAACAGGCGACCGGTCCCCGGCTCATCGACGAGGAGCATCATGCGCGCCGGTTGGTCGTCGACCTCCGGGAGGGAGGCGAACTCGACGACGTCGACCGTGATGACACCGTCAGCCACGGGGATAGGCAAGGGGAACGGATCGTTGCTGGTCTGGGCGCCGGTGGAAGAGATCGTCAGCAGCAAGGCTATTGTGACGCGAGTTGTCCAAACAAACATGTGATCCCTCGAGCTTTCGTTTTCGGGCCAAACACCCGGGGCAGGTCACCGTACCCGAGTTTCACCGGCACAAACAACCTCAGCCTAGTCGTCTCGCTACGAGCTAGCTCGCTTGCCGGCCGGGCGGTAGCCGAGGTTGGGGCCCAACCAGCGCTCGATCTCGGCGGTTTCCATGCCCTTGCGGCGGGCGTAGTCCTCGACTTGCTCTTGGCTGATCTTGCCGAGGCTGAAGTAACGGGCCTCGGGATGGTTGAAATACAGGCCGCTCACCGAGGCGGCCGGCAGCATTGCGAAGCTCTCGGTGAGCTCGACGCCGGCCGCGGTCTGCGCCTGCAGCAACTCGAACAGGGTTCGCTTCTCGGTGTGATCGGGCTGCGCCGGGTAGCCGGGCGCCGGTCGGATACCGCGATAGCGCGCCTTGATCAGGTCCTTGACGTCGAAGTCGTCGGGCTCGCCGCCGCCGCAATCAGCCCGTGCCCTTGCATGCAGCTTCTCGGCGAGGGCTTCGGCGAGGCGGTCGGCGATCGCCTTGACCATGATGGCGTTGTAGTCGTCGTGATCGCTCTGGAAGCCGGTGACCAGCTCGTCGACGCCGTGCCCGGCGGTGACCACGAAAGCGCCGAGGAAGTCCGCCAAGCCCGATTCGCGCGGCGCGACGAAGTCGGCCAGCGCCAGATAGGGCCGGTCGGGGCCGCGGCGCGCTTGTTGCCGCAGGGTGTGGAAGCGTGCCACCTCACGCTGCCGGAGCTCGTCCTCGTAGACGATGATGTCGTCCCCATCGCTGTTAGCGGCGAAGAACCCGTACACCGCCTTGGGGGTGAGCAGCCTCTGCGCCGAGATCCGGTCGAGCAGAGCCTGGGCGTTCTCGAACAGCTCCCGCGCCGTCGTCCCCACTTTCGGATCGTCGAGGATGGCGGGGTAGACGCCGCGCAGCTCCCAGACGCTGAAGAACGGTGTCCAATCGATGTAGGGGACGATGTCGGTGACACCGATCGGATCGAGGACGCGGGTGCCGAGAAACGAGGGCTCCGGGATCTGGTCGGCCTCCCAGGCGATCGGCAGGGCGCCCGCCCGCGCTACCTCTAGTTCGACGAGGTCGGGCGGCGCGGCTTCTTCGAAGGCGATCCGTTGGCGCTCCTGTTCGGCGCGGGTGCGCTCGATCAGCTCGTCGCGCGAGTCGGAGCTGATGAGGGCGCGGACCACGCCGACGGCGCGCGACGCATCCTTGACGTGGATGGTTGCGTTTTCGTACTGCGGCGCGATCTTCACCGCCGTGTGCCTGCTGCTGGTCGTTGCACCGCCGATCAGCAGGGGCACCTCGAACTCGAGGCGCTTCATCTCGTCGGCGACATGCACCATTTCGTCGAGCGACGGGGTGATCAGGCCGCTGAGCCCGATGATGTCGACGTTTTCCCGACGCGCGGTCTCGAGGATCTTGTCGGCCGCCACCATGACGCCGAGGTCGATGACGTCGTAGCCGTTGCAGCCGAGCACGACGCCGACGATGTTCTTGCCGATGTCGTGCACGTCGCCCTTCACCGTCGCCATGAGGATCTTGGCCTGGGCCTTGGTGAGCCCGGCTTTTTCTTTCTCGGCGTCGAGGTAGGGGAGCAGATAGGCGACCGCTTTCTTTATGACGCGGGCGCTCTTGACCACCTGCGGCAGAAACATCTTGCCGTCGCCGAA
>JADFNY010000093.1 GCA_022563115.1 Acidobacteriota bacterium
GCACCTCGTCGAGGTCGAGGCCGCCGCCGTTCTCGAACGTGAGCCGGTAGGGCGGGCCTTCGACCGCCGTGACCTTGGAGTCGGTCATGACATCGACACCGCGCTCCTCGAGCACACGGCGAAACTTGGCGCGAACACGGGCGTTGTGGGTCGGCAGAACCTCGTTGGTCATGGTGGCGAGGTGGAAGTGCAGATGGCTGGAGCCGCGGCCCTGCTCTTCGAGGAGCCGTCGCAGCCGGTATTGCACCGAGAGCAACAGCTCGACGCCGCCGGCGCCGCCGCCGACGACGCCGATGTGGGTTTCGTCGCGGCGCTCGAGGCAGCGATCGCGCAGGACCTCCCAGCGCCGCCAGAAACCGTCGATCGGCTTGACCGGAACGACCGCCCCTTCGGCGCCCGGCACCCGCAACCCGGGCGTCGATCCGATGTTGATCGACAGAACGTCGAACCCCACCGGCGGGTGCTGGCGGCAAAGGACGACCTTGTTGTCGGTGTCGACGCCGACCACCTCGTCGTGAAAGAACCTCGCCCCGGCAAACCGCGCCAACGGCCCCAAATCGATGTGCGACTCGTCGAACGTGTAGTGCCCGGCGATCAGGCCCGGCAGCATTCCGGAGTAGGGGGCGTGGGCGTCGCGCGAGATCAACGTCAGGCGAACCCCGGCCATCGGCTCCATGCCGAAGCTCTTCAGGACGGTGACGTGGCTGTGGCCGCCGCCGATGAGCACGAGGTCCTTGAGTACGGGCGTCATGCCCGAAACTCTAGCCGACGACCGCGACCCACGCGGTGGTGGCGGCCGAGGATCTCGCCCTCGGCGCCTATGTAGACGGTCGTGTTGTACAGGCTCGAGCCGCTTGGTGTCGGTGACGGGCTCGTTCACACCCCTGACGATGTGGGCGCCGGCCTGGCGCGCCGCCTCGCACAGTCGATCGGTCGCCGGCCCCGGGATCTCGACCGACTGCTCGATGAGCTCGGCCTGCACTCGCCGAGCAGCGCGCCCTGGCTCGCCGGGATCTCCCAGACCCACATCGGGTAGGTCGGGATGAAGGTTTCCGGGAAGACGATGAGCTCGGCGCCCTGCCCGGCGGCCTCGGCGATCAGCCCACAGGCCTTCTCGACGGTGGCGTCGCGGTCCATGAACGCCGGGGCCGCGGATACCGCGGCGACTTTGAAGCTTCGCCTGGGACTCATCAGAGGCTCCTAACCAACAGGATGCCGAAAGATGTCTCTCAGCACGCCCCCTCTAGCCGAATTGCGGCGCCATGACTTCGGCCGCCCACTCGGCGATCGTGGTCGCGGTCGTGGTTTCGTCGGTGCGCGGCTCGGCGGGCGTCAGGTGGCCGCTCTCGATCGCGTTGTACAACTCGATCATGGCGTCGATCGTGCCCTGGCCGAGGCCGAGCATCGAAAGCCCCATGCGCGCCTGCATCTCGTCGATGCGAGTGTGGCTGACCTGGCGACCGATGGCGGCCGAAATCGCTGCGGCGGCCTCGTCGAAGGTGAGGTCGGCGGGCCCGTGCAGGCCGCGAATCGAGCTCTCCGACCAGCTCTCATCGAGCAGCTCGTCGGCTGCTGCCACCCCGATGTCGCTCGCGGAGATCATCGGCAGCGATCTGTCACCAGAAACCGGCAACATGATGGCGCCCATGGCGTTGATCACCTGCACCTGGGGAACATAATTCTCGAAAAAATACGCTGGCCGCAGGTGCAGTACGGCGGCGCCGGTGGCGTCGAGCATCTCCTCGACGTCGTGCAGCCCGGCGATCGGCCCGGTGCCGGCGTCGTGGTGCGCCCCGACGCCGGAGATGTTGACGACGCGCGGAATGTCGTTGGCCTGGATCGCGGCCGCAGCGGCGGCGCCGAAGTCGTTCTGCGTGGCTCGCAGGTTGACGGCGTTCGGCACGCCCGGGGTTACCCACAGAAGGGCGTCGGCGCCCTCCGTCGCCGCGGTCAACGACGCGGGGTCGTCGATGGTGCCTCGCCGCACCTCAGCGCCCCGACTCGCGAACCCCTCGACGCTCGCCGGATCCCGGTGAATGACCACGACCTCGGCGCCCGCCTCGAGAAGTTTCTCCGTCGCGACCCTGCCCACGTTGCCGGTAGGGGTGCTGACAACTATACGCATCCTCGCTCCTGCCGTTGAACGCTCGATAGGACTCTATAGCAGCCATCGGCGCCAGATACCAGAATCACGGTACCGGGCGGAAGGTGACCCGGTGGGCCTTTTACACCGTCCTCGACCGGCCGAAGCCGTGCTGCGCGCCGCGCTTCCGGGCGATCTGCACCGGCAGACGATCCTCGGCGATCTGCTGCAGGAGTACGAGGAGCGGGCGGCGCTATGGCTCGCCCTTGCCCCGGAACGTCAGCGTCTTGACCAGCGAGTCGGCGCTGTTCTTGACCTTGTTGCCGATGCTCGAGGCGGTTTTGGCAACCGTGCGGGCGGATGCCTTGGCCACCGCGCCGACCACCTTCTTGGCGCCAGCGCTGGCAATGGCGCCAAGCATTCCCGCCGCCTCGGCGAAGGCGGCGCGCCGCAAGCCGCGCTTCTCGGGACGGGTTATCGCGCCGCAGTATCGTCGCGCCACGACGCCGACCCGCAGCGTCAGAAACGCGTTGGCCGTGCCCGAAACGATCGAGCTCACCAAAATCGAGCTCACCGCCTGGAGGCCGGGGACCGCCCCGGCGGCGGCACCCAGGGTATTTTGGACGACCGGCTGGATCTGCTGCGACAGATCCATCTCCTCGATCTTGCCGGCGACGAACGCGGTGGTCACGACGTTGGCGTACAGCCACCCCATGTCGCGCAACGATGGGCGCTGCCGGTAGACCCGAGCGATGTCCCAAACCAGGCGGCTCTGCAAGCCGAGGACGAAGAGCGCATCCAGCGAGCCATTCTGCGATACGGCGGTCGCCAGAAACACGCGCGAAGCGGCGCCCTTGGTGAGCTCGTCGGCGTCGGCGTCGAGCTGCCGCAGCGCGGCCTCGATCTCCTCGCGGGTGTCGAGGCCCGTCGCCTCGAGCCGCGGGTTGGCGTACAACCGGGTGCGCAATCCAGCGAGGTATTTCTCGAACTCCGGGCCATCGGCGCTCGTCGGCGGCACCAACGACCGCGGCAGCCGCAGCCACATGCCCAGGGGAACGAGAATGCAAGCCGCATAGAACGCCAGCAGGCTCCAGAACACCACCTGTCCGGCGACCGGGTGCAGCCGTGCGGCAAGCTCGACGAGCTGCGCCGTCTGGTTCACGACGATCACGGCGAACGACACCGCAGCAAGCGCCGCAGCGACGACGACAAACTTGAGCAGCGTTCTTTTCATCGTGAGTTACTACGCAAGGCAACGACGCGGGTTTCCCCCCTCACTGTGCCACCGATTGACGGGATCTTCGAGGCTCGGCGCTCATTGGTGTTCCAGCGCGGTTCGATGAGCGCGACCGACTAGTTTCCGTTGACAATCTACAAGAGGCGAGGCAGGCTCTTCCTGTAGATGATCTACAATAGACCTGAGCGCGGCTCGACCGGTGCTCCCCCTCGTGCCGTGCGCTCGAACCGCGGAGACATCGACCATGAAGACCTCGATCGCATGGAATCTGTTGTTCGCGAGTCTGCTCGCCGCCGCTGTCAGCTGCAGCAGTCCCTCCGTCGACCTTGTCAACGTCGCGGCGCCCCAGAACGACGACGTGCCCGTCCTGGTGAGCACCGATTGGGTAGCGGAGCACAAGGACGACGCCGACGTCCTCCTCGTGCACGTGGCCATGCTCGAGATGGCGCCGCCCGAGGCGTACATTCCGGGCGCCGTTGCCCTCGACTACCACGCCATTGAGACCTCGGACGGTCTCGACATCGAGCTGCCGAGCCCGCAACAGCTCGTCTCGGTGTTCCGGGCCACCGGCGTCTCTGACGACAGCCATGTCGTTCTCTACGGCGGCGGTGCGGCGCATATCTCGGCGCGTGCCTTCGTAACCCTCGAGTACCTGGGCCACCCGCGTGTTTCGGTAATGGATGGCGGCATCGCGGCGTGGGTCGCCGACGGACGCCCGACGTCAAACACCCCGGCTGAGGTCGACACCGGTGACTTCGTCGCCAAGGTCCGCGACGACATTCTCGCCGACGCCGAATGGATTCGGGCCCGCCTCGAGGACCCGAACATCGCGGTGATCGACGCTCGCCCGGCCTCGCAGTACGCCGGGTACAGCAACCGCGGCCTGCGGGAGGGTCACATCCCGGGCGCGGGAAGCCTGTACTTTGTCGAGCTTCTGCAGTCGGAGGAGGTGCCGCGCCTGAAGCCCCGCGACGAGGTCGAAGCGCTGTTCGCCGCCGCCGGCGCCGGCCCCGACAAGACCATCGTCAGCTACTGCCAGATCGGCATGCGCGCCAGCTACAACTATCTGATCGCCCGGCACCTGGGATACGACGTGAAGTTCTACGATCAGTCGTGGCAGGAGTGGGGTGGGCGCGAGGACCTGCCCGCGGAAACGGGGTCGGGCGACCGTTAGGGGCAGTACCTTCGACGGGCGCTCGACTCATGCCCGTCGCCCGGGTCCATCGGCGCTGGTCGTGATCGCGCCCATCCGTCTGCAAGCCATGAGCTTCCCAACAGGTTTTCTGCTGACCCGCTTTGAAGAATGTAGCCGTTTGTGCCTACCGTTATGGCCTCTGGCCGTAACCCCCCAACCAAATGGAGCCATCGAGATGACCATGAATGGATCTCGGCGTTTCTTTGTCGTCATCGGCACGGTCGCCACCGTCGCCATCGCGGGCCTCGGGTTCGCTCAGCAAGATATACTCAGCAGCCCCGCACGTCCCGACGCCGAGCGCGCCCGGGACGCAGGAACCAAGCCACTGGAGCTGTACGCGTTCTTCGGCGTCGAGCCCGGCATGACCGTCGCCGACCTCATGCCGGCCGGTGGGTACAACACCTACATCCTCTCGCCCCTCGTCGGCAGCAGCGGCAAGGTCTACAGCGGCCCCGACCGCCGCGGCGGGATGGCCACGCGCCTGGGTGACAACCCGCTCGCGAATGTCGAGCTGATCAGTGGCTTCGGTGACATGCCCGCCGGCAGCATCGACGTCCTTATCACCGTGCGAAACCTGCACGATTTGATCAACGGCGGCAACGAGGCGGCGGCGCTGGCCGCCTGGATGACGGCGCTCAAGCCGGGCGGGATCCTCGGAGTGGTCGACGCTCGCACGACGATGGAAGGCTTCGACAGCAGCACCCATCGCATCAACGAGCAGACGGTCATCGACGCGGTGACCGCCGCCGGGTTCGAGCTCGTGGAATCTTCCGATCTATTGGCCAATCCCGACGATGACGTCACGACGCGCGCCGAGACCGGCAACCGGTACGACATCGACCGCATGACGCTGAAGTTCCGCAAGCCGGGGATGTAATCGTGTCAGATCGCCGCGGGCGAGGCGTGCACCGGCGGCCGGTCTGCGTGGCGGTTGGATTCGCTCTCGTACTGCTGCTCGGCGTCGGCGTCGCCGCGCCGGCCCCGGCGCAGCAGCTCGAAGACCCGATGGACCCGCTGCTGGTCCAGGTAATCGGCTTCTACACCGGAGCGATCGGGGAGGTCGACGATCCGAGGGCGCACGAGCTTCTTCTCGAAGCCGCGGCCGACGGCGACACGCTCTCCCGCATGTGGTTGGCGCGCGTCTACTCGCGCGGGCGCATGCTGTTCGAACAGGATGCGGCCCGGGCTCGGGAGATCGCCGCCGAGGTCATCGATGACGTCCGGCGCCTCGCCGACGCCAATCATCATGAAGCCGCGTTTCTGGTGGGAACGGCTTATGCCGAGGGCCTCGGTGTCGAGACCAACCAGGAACTGGCACTGGCCTGGTACTACCGCGCCGCGGACCTGGACAACTTTCTTGCCCAGCACAACCTCGGCAACGCCTACCGCGAGGGCAACGGCGTGCCCCTCGACGCGGGGATCGCCGCCTACTGGTACCGGCGCGCCGCCGATCAGGGCGATGCGTTGCCGTGCTTCTGGCTCGGCCAGATGTACGAGCGGGGCGAAGGCTTGCCCCAGGACCTCGCCCAAGCGCTCCGCTGGTACCGCACCGCCGCGAGTCGCGGCAGAGACGACGCCAAGGTGGCCCTGGAGCGACTCGGGGGCTGATCTGGCGGCGATCTCATCTCGTTCGGAGGCGCTGCTCGACGCCTCTTCCCGCCCGCATGTTCCCCTTGACTGTCTAAGGGACAACTGATATTTTCCCCTAGACATACCGAGGGAGAGGACCCATGCCTGCACCCAACGACAAAGACCGGGGCGACCTGCTGCGCGGCGCCCTCGAGATGCTGATCCTGCGCACCCTCGAGCACCAGGCCATGCACGGGTACGCCATCACCGAGTCGATCCTCGAGGCATCACAGGAAATCCTCGACATCGACGAGGGCTCGATGTACCCGGCGCTGTATCGCATGCAGAAGCGCGGTTGGATCGAGGCTGAGTGGGGCCGCAGCGAAAACAACCGCCGCGCCAAGTTTTACGCCATGACCGACGAAGGCCGCCGCCGGCTCGAGGCCGCCAGCGAGCGCTGGAACCGCTTCAGCGAGGGGGTCGAGCGCGTCATGGAGCCCACCTGATGCAAAGCTGGCGCAGCGAGATCGACCGCGAGGTCGATGAAGAGATTCGCTTCCACATCGATCCCGCGACGATGACCGCCGCCGTGCGCGAGGAGCTGGCGCGCATCGACCCCACGCAGGCACCCTTCGACGTCATGACCATGATGGATCGGCGCGCCTTCACCACCTGGCCGCAGCGGGCGTTAGGTAGCTCGTTCGCCGCCTTCGGCCTCATCGCGTTCGTGCTCGCCCTGTGCGGCGTCTACGGCGTGATCGCCTACTCCGTCGTCCGCCAGACGCGCGAGATCGGCGTGCGCATCGCGCTCGGCGCACGGCCGACGGACGTTCTCCGGCGCGTCGTCGGGCGGGCACTGAAAATGGCCGGGATCGGCGCGCTGATCGGCCTCGCTGCGGCGGTGCTGTTCGCCCGCGCGCTCGAGGGGATTCTCTACGGCGTCAGCATCAACAACCCGACGCCCTACGCATCGGTTGTCGGCCTCATCATCGCCGCGGCGGCGCTGGCGAGCTTCCTGCCGGCGCGACGAGCGGCCTCGGTGGATCCAACCGAAGCCCTGCGCGCTGACTGATCATGAAGGGGCTGGCATCCTCGCAATCTTCAGCTAGCAGGCCACGAGGCGGCGCCCGAAACGCCCGGCTTATTCGTCGTCGCCTTCGCCGTCGAAGTCCAGCGACGCGGAATTGATGCAGTAACGCAGCCCGGTCGGAGCGGGCCCATCGGCGAAGACATGCCCGAGGTGGGCGTTACAGCGCGTGCAGACGACCTCGGTGCGCGACATGCCGTCGGAGATGTCGCCGTGCTCTTCAACCGCCTCGCCGTGGGCCGGCATGGTGAAAGAGGGCCAACCCGATCCCGAGTGAAACTTGGCGCCCGAGCGGAACAGCTCCCCCCCGCAGCAGACGCAGTGGTAAATGCCGACGCCTTCGTGATCGTCGTACTCGCCGCTGAACGGCGCTTCGGTGCCCCCTTTGCGCGCCACCCGATATTGCTCGTCGGTGAGCTGGGCACGCCACTCTTCGTCGGTCTTGCGGACCTGGTCGCTCACTGGCGGTTTCCTTCCTGTCGAAGTTCCTTCAACGAGTAGAACGTACCGCGCCAGCGGATACCACCGCGAACGTAGGTCAAGAACACGGCGCGAAGGTAGGCGAAGATCAGCAGCGGAACCGCCACCGGCAGCAGAAACGCTATCCACCAGCGCAGGCTACCGCCCTGCAACAGCAGCATCTGCCCGGCGAGCAACAGGGCAACGATCGCCGCGTTGAGCCAACGCAGCGGACCGCTGGTGACGAACAACGCGACGAACGGCCAGCACATCGTCAACAGCTGCGCCGGCGCGCCGCCGAGCAGCATCCACGGTTTGAAGTCGACCACCGCGAGGGAGTTCTTTTCGAGGCCGTGAAAAGCCTCGCGCAGGCTCGCGTACCACTCGACGGCGACCATGCCGCCGGCGACGCCGAACGCCTGCCGGGCTCCGTGGTCGCGAAGGAGTGAAGCCAGCTTGAGGTCATCGTCGGGCCGCATGGCAATCGGCCGGTGGCCGCCGGCGTCGAAATAGGTCTGTTTGCGGACCAGGTTGAACGCCCCAATGCCCACCGTCGCGGAGCTGTTCGGATCGCCCATCCGCCACGGCCTGAAGTAACCTACAAACGTTACCGCGAAGGCAACGACGAACATCTCGACCAGCAGGCTCGGCGTGTGCACGTCGGCGACGATGGTGAGGTGGTCGAGCCCGCCTTCCCGAACGCACGCCACTGCCCGAGCCAGCACCGTGGGCTCGAAGAAGACGTCGGCGTCGGTGAACAGAATCAGCTCGCCGGTTGCCTCCTCGGCAGCGCACTGCAAAGCGTGGTTCTTGCCGAGCCAGCCGTCGGGCAGCTCGGTGAGGTGCAGCACCCGCAGGCGTGGGTCTGCCGCCGCCAGCTCGTCGAGGATCTCGCCGGTGCGGTCGTCCGATCGGTCGTCGATGGCGATGATCTCGAGGTCGGGGTAATCGAGCGCGAGAATCGAGCGCATCGCCCCGGCGAGGTGGCGTTCCTCGTTGCGCGCCGGCACCACCACGCTGACGCGCGGAAACGCAGCCACCGCCTCACGACTCGGAAGTGGCACCTGGTCCACGTAGCGGACGAACTTCACAGCGGTGGCGATGTCGATCGCGACAATCGCCCAGAGGGCGAGCGACAGCACGCCGACGACGAGAAGGGCCGTCTCCACTAGGCGGCGCCTTGCATCCGGCCTCTTGCCGTCGCAACCAGACCCATCACACTTTCACCACCGCCTGCTAGCAGGGCATGCGCGGTACCCCCGGGAGTTCTTCAGCACCCTGCTAACGGCTCGGCACGGCGTAGATCTCGAACGTGATCTCTATCGCGTTCGCCACCTTCACGACGCCGCCGATCGAAACGGGCTCGATACCGAAATCCTTCTGTTCGATCGTGAGCGAGCCACGCACGACCCAGGCGTCGCCTTCGAGTCGCAACTGCGTCTCGACGTCAACCTCGCGCGTCACGCCGTGGATCGTCAGCTCGCCGTAGAGTTCCAGTCTGTCGTCGACGAGCCTCAGGCGCGTCGTTTCGAATCGAATGGCGGGAAACGCCACGACGTCGAGCTGCTCGTCGGAGAGCATCTTGGCGCGGATCTTCGCAAGGTCCTCGTCGTTCGGGCCATCGGGATCAACAGCAGCGAGCTCGCGTGCCGCGGGTGTGTCGATGATCAGCGACGCGGCCTCGATCTGCACGACGATGCGCGAACGTCTGGAGTCGCCGGGGTCGAATACCACTTCGGCCGACCACTCCCCCGGCACGACGCCGTGTTCGTGGGCTAGAAAGCGCAGCAGGCCACCCTTCTTGAGCTTCGCGACGATGGTCGAGCGCTCGTAGTCGACGTCATAGGCGCCCGTAAGCTGCTGCGGCGGCGTCCAGAAGCCGGCGAGCGCGATGGCGATGGCAACGAGTTGGATCATGCGGGCATCCTCCCAACCGTCAGCGTACAACGGACGGGGCCGAAGCGGATCTCAAGCCAGATGGAAAAACTTCTTGACCCTGGAGAGAATCGTCTCGGGTAGTGCCAGCTATTCCGGGCGCTGGAGACGAGTGTCGGTGGTTAGCGGGGGGCCGGATTGGCGAGGCCCGATGGCCGCGAGACGATCGCCGACGATAGCACCGCATTCGTTCTATATCCTCATGTCGCTGGCCGACGAGAACCGTCACGGCTCGGGGATCATGCGCGAGGTGCTGGAGATCACCAGGGGCGAGGTGCGGCTATGGCCAGTGAAGCTGTACAGCACCCTCGACGAGCTGGCAAAGGCCGCCGGGATCGAAGAGCTCGCCGGCGCCGGGGAGCACCCGGAGGGCAGGAGCCGGAAGCGGCGCTACTATCGCATCACCGAAGCCGGGCGCGCCGCGCTGGCCGCGGAGACGCAGCGCCTCCACGGCCTGGTGGCCATCGCCTGGGAGGGCAACGCGGCAGGCGGTTCGCCGGCCGGGGAGGGCTAGGTCGATGGAGTTCGCGGGCTCACAACGCGTCTATCGCTTCTTGCTTCTGTTGTTGCCGGCAACGTTCCGCGAAAGATACGGTGCCGAGCTCGAGGACGGCTTCGCCGAGCAGCTACGCGACGCGATGTACTCGCCGTCGTTCGCGGCCTCGTCGTGGTAGAAGCGGCGCCCCACGAGCTGCGCGCTCTCGGGATCGAAGTAGAAGTACCAGGTGTCGCCGCCGAGCTCAGCGTCGTAGGTGACGCGTATCGATTGAATCTGCCGTCCGATGAAATCCGTGGCGGCCACGTCGGGATCGATCAGCGTGCCCGGATCCCTGAGCTTCATCGGCAGCCCCGCCAGTCCC
>JADFNY010000094.1 GCA_022563115.1 Acidobacteriota bacterium
CTTCGATTTCGGCTCTGAACATCGCACCACCGCGCTGTTCGGCCCCTCGGGGGCGGGAAAGACGTCGCTCTTGATGATGATCGCCGGCATCATTGTCCCCGACAGCGGCCGCATCGCCTGCAACGGCCGCTTGCTTCTCGATACCGCCGCCGGGATCGTCCTGCCACCCGAGTCCCGCCGCCTCGGCGTCGTGTTCCAAGATCAGAGGCTGTTTCCCCATCTGTCGGTGGAGGCCAACCTCCGTTTCGGCCGCCGGCCGCGACGCCAGAACAGCGGCGAGCCGCCCTTCGACAGGATCACCGCGGTGCTCGAGCTCGACGGGCTGCTGCAGCGCCGGCCCGAGTCCCTTTCCGGAGGCGAACGCCAGCGCGTTGCCTTGGGGCGCGCCCTGATGAGCGCCCCCGACCTGCTGTTGCTCGACGAACCGATTGGCGCGGTGGACGAACCGCACCGCGAGACCATTCTCAGCTACGTCGATCGCGTCGTTCACGAGTGGGACGTGCCGATGCTGTACGTGTCCCACCATCGGTCGGAGGTTCAGCGCCTCGCCGACTGGGTGATCGCCCTCGACAAGGGCCGAATCACAGAGCAGGGCCCCCCGGACCAAGTCCTGGGCGCCGGCGCCGTCGTCGCCGCCGGCGAACCGGTCAACCTGATCCGGCTCGAGGACCTTTCGCGCTCCGACGACGGCAGCTGGCTCGCAACCGTCGCCGGCGACGCCCCCATCCGATGGCGCCTGCCAACCGGCCTCGAGAACCCCGGCGCCTCGGTGTTCGTTCAATTCGCTGCGTCCGACGTGATGCTGGCGGCCGGAGCCACTACCGGCCTATCGGCCCGCAACCGGCTGCCGGCGACCGTCATCGACCTGGTGCCGCGCTCGGGTCGTGTGTTCGTCGCGCTGCAGCTCGGCGAACAACGGCTGTGGGCCGAGGTGACCGCCGACGCGGTCGAGGACCTCGGCCTGGCGGCTGGCAGCACGGTGACGTGTTTGATCAAGAGCGCCGCGCTGCGGGTGATTGATTGATCGCTATGCGCTCGAGGCACACGTAGTGCCCAAGCTCGGAGACATCCCCGTTGAAGAGTTGACGACCGAGCGGATCCGACGGTGGCACAATGTTCCGGGGCGTCGAACGCTCACGGGCTCGTTACCTCGAGACGGACGAGATTGAACGCTTGATCAACGCGATTGACGAGCCGGATTTCCGCGACTCGGTAATGGGCGCAATTGCCACCGGTTGCCGGTACCAAGAACTGGCGCGGCTGTGCGTGAAGGACGTTCAGCTTGATGCCGCGGCGGTTCAAATCCGCGAATCGAAGAGCGGGAAGCCGCGGTCGATGTTCCTGAACGACGAGGGCCTCGCGTTCTTCGAGACAATGACTGCAGGGCGCCGGGGCGCTGGGCGTGACGCTCGCGGAGCTGTTCGTTAACGAGGACGGCGAGAGCGTGACACTGTGACGCCCGTTGTCTGGAGCGCCCTTTAGCTTGACCCGGCACCGACTGCGATCAGACAACTACTGGCTGCTTCGTGGTCGCGCCTTTGCGGTCTGGACTGAGGTAGTGTCCGGCTAAGACAGCCTGGCTCAAGGTCGCAGTTTGCCTGAATCCGGGCGTCGCGTCCTTACTTGACAGTACCGGTCCGTGGCCCGCGAGCCTCAACCCCGCGATCAGCGACGCCCTGCCGAACGCCTACTTCACCTCGCTCGGGCTACCGTCCCTCCAGGCTCGTTGAGCACTCAACCTACCGAACCGCGGTATACGGACCGGTACGTACGGCGGTGTAACAAGGGAAAGCGGGTGACCGCCAACCTATGTCGATTATTGCATCCAAACTAACTCAGAAGTCCCAGGCGCCGCCGAGGCGGATCACGCGCGGCGGGATGATGTTGTTGATTTCACCGAACCTGGACCCCGACCTGCCTCTGGCCGCGGTCACCGTGTTGACGTTCAAGACGTTGAAGACATCGAAGTAGATGTGCATGACGCCGTACCGGCCGACCGCGAACTGCTTCTCAGCGCGGAGGTCGAGCATCTTCACCCAGTCGTACGCCTGCGGACCGAGCTCGTCCTTACGGCGGGGCGCCACACGAATCGTGGTGTTGCCCTGCACCAGCTCCGGCCAATCCGACCTGCGGAACCGGTACTCACGGATACGGCCCTGGCCGCTGTACATCTTCAGGAACAAGCCGACATTGACGCCGATCGGCGCCGCGAACAGGTAGTTGCCGGTGACCTTGATCATGTGCGGCCGGTCGTAGGAGCTCAGCACTCCATCCCTGCCGATGTCCCTGTTGGGGTTGTCGCCTACATCGTCGAAGATGAGGGCCCTGCCCCAGTTGTAGGAGGCCAGCAGCTGCCAGTTGTCCGACCAGCGCTTCTGGGCGATCACCTGGATGCCGTTGAAGCCCCACTTCTGATCGAAGCCGAACTTCTCCGGGTTGGTGATCAAGAAGCGGTTGTTGAGCGGCAGCGGGTGCGCCCAGATCGTCATGAACTGACCGTCATCGGCGGTGCCGTAGACACCGTCAGGACCGGGATCCTGGACCTCGATCGGCGTCCACTGACTCTGCACACCGAGGGTCTCGGCGATCGGCCCGTAGGGCTCACCGATGTTGATCTCCTCGATGTTGTTCTTGCGGTCGCGCCAGATGTACATGGCGCTGACGAGGAAATCCTCCATCAGCTCGTGCTCGACCCCGGCGGTGAACTCGTCCGTCAGCGGCGACTTCAAGGTTTCGTCGTACTCGAAGGTGAGCCCAGCGATGCTTTTGCTCCGCAGCCTGGTCTGCTCTCCGAACTGGAACCTGCCGTCGTTGTTGGTGTCCGACCAGTTGTAGTAGAAGGAGGTGGTGCCGGCCGGGTTGAGGGTGTCGGCAAAGTCGGTCGCCTGCCACTCGCTGTAACGGGAGTAGCTGGCCTTGAGCGCCGTGCGACCGTCACCCATGAGGTCGTAGATGATGCCTAGGCGCGGCGACAAATCCGACCATTGGCTGACCGGATCGAACGCCGGGATGAACTCCTCCTGGAACTCCGGGCCCAGCTGCGGCCACAGTGATACGCCTCGGGTCTGGTCGGGATAGTAGCTCTTCGACCAGTCCCAGCGCACGCCGAGGTTCACGGTCATGCGGTTGCGGAACGTCCACGCGTCCTGAACGTACAAGGCGTATTGAATGCCGTTGTTGACCTCGCCGTTGCCCTCGCCCTTCACGGCATCGAAGATCTCGATCGGGCTCTGGTTGTAGAGGCGTACCCTCGACGGGGTCAGCGGCACGCCGCCGATGGTGTCCAACTCCTGTCGCAGACCGAAGGGGCGGTTGCGCGGGTTGAACTCCTGAGACCACATGTACTCACCACCGAACTTCAGGTCGTGGCTCTGGTTCGCTCCCCCCAGGTAGTGGCTGACGCTGTAATGAAAATCGGTGCGATCGCGCAGGTTGTTGGACTCGCTCGACGGCCAGCCGATCTGGTCGTCACCCGGGTGGTTGAGGTTGATCAGTCCCGTATCGTCCCGGTCGTCGGTGTACGGGATGTCCTGGAAGTTCGGGTGCGGGTCCTTGGCCGCATGATTCCGGCCCGGCGCGCCCAGGGGGTTCGCGTTCGGATGCCGCGCCACCAGCGGGAAGTCCAGATCCAGCTTGCCGAAGCGCAGAACTAGGAAGGTGTTCTGGCCGAGGACCGATTGCCACTGGATCTGCGGCGTATCCTTGAAGGAGTCCTGGTTGCGGGCCCGCGCCGGGTCCTCGGTGCGGCTGGCACCGCGGTTGCCGCGGAACTTGCGGCCGGTGAGATATCGCAAGCTCAACTTGTTGTTGTCGGAAAGCTGCACCGTGCCGTTCAGCGTCCAGTCGGTCAGCTGCGTGTCGTCCGGATCCGTCGCCGGAACGCCGACGAGCAATCGCTCGACCTTGAAGTTCCAGTAGTCAACGAAGAACCAGGCGCGGTCCCGCAAGATCGGCCCGCCCAACTGCACGTCAACGTCCCGCAGCAACGTGTTGGGGTTGCCCGCCCCGACGCCGGCGTCCTCGAGCGCCTGGTCGACGTTATTGGAGACCATCCCCTTGTTTTCGTAGAAGATCTTGGTGGCGCCTCTCCAGTCGTTGCTGCCCGACTTCACGACCATGTTCAGCATGACGCCGGGACCCTGCATCTCGACATCATGCGAGGCAGTCTCCACACCAATCTCCTCGAACGAGCCGATCGATACATAGGCCATCGCCGAGGAGGACGTCGCGACCGGGTCGGTGACGGCGATGCCGTTGATCTTGTACTGGTTCTGGTTGCCGACGCTGCCGAACGCCCGGAAGCCGGCCTGCTGGCCGCTCTCGCCGCCGCCGACGTCGATCTCGTTGGTGATCACACCGGGCACGTGATCGAGCACGCCGGCCCAGATACCCGAGGCCGTCGGCGTCATGCTGATCAGGTCGGCGGTGTAGAGGCTGCCGACGGTCGTACCCCGCACGTCGACGACCGGGCTGTTACCGGTGACCGTGATCGTCTCCTCGACGCTCGAGAGCTCCATCGCCACCGTCACCTGGATGGTGCGGCCGACGTTGATGCGCAGCCGCTCGCGGATGATCGTTTTGAAGCCGTCGAGTGAAAACGTCAACGTGTAGAAGCCCGGCGCCAGCCCCAGGATGCGGGCGTTGCCGTCGATCCCGGTGTGCTGGGTGTTGGTGCCGAGCGGGCCTTCGAGGAAGACCAGCACGCCCGGCAGCGCCCTGCCGTCTGGGTCCTCGGCGCGGGCGAGCATCGCACCGGTCCCCGCAGCCTGCGCCCAAACGGGCGCTGACCAGGCCACGGCAAGGAAGAAAACGAGGCAGGCGATCAAGACGCCCCGGCCTTGCGAAAAGAACATTGAGTGCGCCATAGCTTAGAGTCTCCAACTCCCCGTCGCCCGTGTGAACGTTGTGAAGATCCATCCTCGGCGCGCACTGCCGGGCAACTTGATTTGAGCCTGTTATCCTTATCACATTATTGCAATTTTCGTACCATGCCACGGGCGTCTCCCTCGATTCGGCCGCAACGCTTGCCGGTGCAAGCGATCGACCCACGGACTCGCGAATCAAGATCGGCCGCGGACCTCGGCAGGAAACGTTTTCTTGGATCCGTATCCATAAGTTTGGATCGCCGTGGTCGAGCCGCACGAGGATCGGCCGGAAGAGTTCACGCGGTACGGCTACCTCGGCCATCTGGACCTGAACTTCCTTCGGCAGTTCGCCGGCGCCGAGCAACGGCCGCAGCAATGGTTCCGGCCCTGCCGCGGCGGGTGCCCGTTCGCCGCCGTTGTATAACTTGACGATTTAATTGGAGTCTGAACAGGCGTTTCGCTCGTCTCTTTGTCGTGCACCCAGAACTTATCGCCGCGGCAGAAGCCCTCGAGATAGAACTGCGGCAAGAAATGGTGGCTCTTAGGCTTGCCCACGTTTCCACCGCGAAAGTTAGGTGCCAGTTAGGTGCGGGCCGGTAACTGACAATGCTTTCGGGCGATCTAGGCGACCGTAAGCCGTTGCTTATCAGTAGTTTATAGAGGTGGGCGCGGCAGGAATCGAAACTGTGACTTCCACCTTGTTAAGATCCAAGACGAGTCGAAAAACATGAAGAAGAACCTCCCCAGCAACGCCACTCGGCGTGGCCTGTTGGCAGTAAGCTTGATACTCGGACCGACGCTCGCCGCGGCAACGCCTCCACAACAGACCGCCGGCGCCGACATCGTCGCGGCGGTGCGCAGCTACCGCGAGGCCAACGAGCACCGCATCCTCGGCGAGCTGCTGGAATTCCTCCGTATCCCCAACGTCGCTGCCGACCTGCCGAACATCCGCGCCAGCGCCGGGTGGCTGATGCGGGCGATGGAGGCGCGCGGCATCGAGACGCGGCTGCTCGAAACCAACGGCGCCCCCTATGTGTTCGGCGAGCTCCTCGTCCCCGGGGTGCAGCGAACGCTGTTGTTTTACTGCCACTACGACGGCCAACCCGCCGACCCGACGCGTTGGGTCGGGCATCGGCCCTGGCGGCCGGTGTTCCGCAACGGTCGCCTCGAGGACGGCGCCGAGATCGTGTCGATCCCGACTGATCCGGACGTACCTATCGACTCGCAGTGGCGCATCTACGCGCGCTCGGCTGCAGACGACCGGGGGCCGATTATCATGTTGCTCGCCGCGCTCGACGCTTTGCGCGCCGCCGGCCTAGAGCCCGCCTCGAACATCAAGTTCCTCTTCGAAGGCGACGAGGAAGCCGGCTCGCCCAACATGTCTTTGATCGCCGAGCGCCACGCTGCCGAGCTTGCGGCCGACGTTGTCTTCTTCGCCGACGGACCCAAGCACCCGTCCGACCGACCGACGCTGACGTTCGGGGCGCGCGGCATCACCACCGTCCAGCTTACGGTCTACGGGCCGGCGCAGCCGCTACACAGCGGCCACTACGGCAACTGGGCGCCGAATCCCGCCATGCGGCTGGCCCAGCTTCTCGCCACCATGAAGGACCCCGACAGCGGCCGCGTCCTGGTGGACGGCTGGTACGACGATCGGGTGCCGTTGAGCGCCACCGAGCTCGCCGCCATCGGGCGTGTTCCCGACGATCCAGCGCAATCGCCCGAGGCTCTGGGTTTCGCCCGTCCCGAGGGCGAATGGGAGCGGCGCGTTGAGGCGATCACATATCCGTCGCTGAACGTGCGCGGCATGCGCTCGGCTTGGGTCGGCGACGAAACCCGAACGATCGTCCCCGACGCCGCCATCGCCGAGCTCGACCTGCGGCTGGTCGCCGACATCCGCCCCGATCGCCAAGTCGAGCGTCTCGTCGCCCACATCCGGGAGCAAGGCTTCCATGTCGTGGGCGACGATCCCGACGCCGCCGCCCGCGCCGAGCACCCGATGCTGGCCAAGGTCACCCAGGGAGAGTTCGGTTATCCGGCGGCGCGCACATCGATGGACCTTCCCGTCGCCCGGGCAGTCGTCAAGCGGCTGCGCGAGGCGTTCGGCACCGAGCCGGTGGCGCTGCCGACGACCGGCGGCAGCGTGCCGCTGTACGCCTTTATCGACACGCTCGGCTTGCCGACGATCCTGGTGCCGACCGTCAACCACGACAACAACCAGCACTCGCCCAACGAAAACCTGAAGATCTCGAACTTCTGGCAAGGCATCGAGATTTTGGCCGTGCTGCTGACGTTCTGACGCCGGTCGGCCGCCCGCCGCGTCGCGCTGCCTCGCATCTGCTGCCACGGTGCCCGTAACCCTTCGGGCGCATGGAGGTTGCGCGGTACCCCCCGGAGTTCTTCAGCACCCTGCTAGGGCCGCTTGCCGGAGAGCTTGGTCAACAGGTAAAACGCGGCGCCGATCGCCAGCGCGATTCCGCCTCCCTTGAGGTCGGCTTCGCTGGCGTTGGCGAGGATCACAACGCTGACGATCAACGCCAGGCCTGGAACCAGCATGCCGCCTGGTAGCTCGAAGGCGTCGGCGGGAGCCTCGACGCGACGCCGCAAGACCGGAACTGCGGCGCACGTCGTCATGTAGAAGACGATCCGCGCCACGGCGCTGAGGGTGGCGAGTTGGGCGAACGTACCGGAGTAGGCGAGCGCGATCGCGACGCCCGAATAGATCAGGATCGATACGTCCGGCGTGCGATAGCGGCCGTGCACGTGGGCGAAGAACGCCGGGAGCTGGCCCTTGTCGCCGAGCGCAAAGGTGACCCGCGGTCCCGCCAGCATCGAGCCGGCATTGCTTCCGGCGATCGAAAGAAGCCCCCCGATGGCGATCACCGTCCCGAACCGCGGCCCGGCAAACGCCTCCCCAGCGTCGGCCAGCGGCGTCGTCGAGGTGTCGAGCCCCGGCAGTGTTCCGACGACAACGAGCTGTACGAGGAAGTAGATGGCGAACACGATCCCGATCGTCAGCAACAACGCGCGCGGAGCGTCCCTCCGAGGCGAACGCGCCTCGGAGGCAGGGATCGTGATGAGCTCGTAGCCGCCGAACGTGAACATCAACATCAAGACGGCGGCACCGAAGGTACCTGTGCCGCCGCCGAAATCGAACATCCCTTCGAAGTTCCCCGGTTCGATGAAGAAGATCCCGACGCCAAGAAACAGAGCTATGGGCGCGAGCTTCGATACGGTGAAGAAGTTGATCGCCAGCGAGCCGTAGCGAACACCGGCGAGGTTGATTCCGGCGAGCGCAACCAGCAGCAACGTAACGACGACAAGCCGTCCCGGGCCTTCGGTAGCGGGGGGCCAGAAACGGCCCACGTAGAGCGCGAAAGCGTTGGCGAGTGCGGCCTGCGAGACGACGCGCGTCACCCACATCATCCAGGCGACCTCGAAGCCGACGAAGGGCCCGAACGCCGTGCGTGCATACGCATACGGGCCGCCCGCCTCCCGGAACCGCGTACCGGCCTCCGCAAAGCACAACACGATCAATGCGTTCGCCATACCGGCGGCGACCCACGGCAGCAGGCTCGACGGGATGCCTACAGTCAACGCCACCGTGGCGGGCATGATGAAAATGCCGCTGCCGATGACCTGGTTGACCCCCACCGCGGTGAGGTCCCATCGGCCCATCGCCCGAATCAACGCCGGACGCGATCCGTTCTCCTGCACGAGCTCCTTCTGGCCCACGATTCCCCCTTGCGCGACGCTTCCGCGGTGCGAGTGCGGGTGGCGGCGGGTTGGTAACGCGCCTTCATCGACCCGTCAAGGTCAACCTTGACCCCGACCGGCTTTTACGGTTCATTTCCGGGGTCCGGCTCGCGTCCGTCGCAGGCTGGCGACTCCCCTACCCCATGCCGCCGGACGTGTTCTCAATTACAGGGTGCTGAAAGACTCCCGGGGGTGCCGCGCATGAGTCTTGAGGGGCAGAGGCAAGGAACGAGGAGGAAGGCAATGCTTGATGCATCGTCGCCGACGAGCGACGCGGCATATGCGCCACAAACCCCATGCGCCCGAAGGGTTACGGGCAGCGTAACGGCACCCCGAGAGTCTTGAAGCACCCTGTTAAAACTGGAGAGACTTCCATGCACCGACTTCGTCGGATTTCCATGAATTCCTCGCTGCGAAGGGCCGTGACGCTGGCCATCTTGCTGGCCGTGGTGTTCGCCTCCACCGGCCGATCGGCCGCGGCGGCGCAACGGCGCTCCGCGTACGCGATCACCGGCGCGACGGTTATTATATCGCCCGGCAATATGGTCGAAAACGCCACCGTCGTGCTGCGCGACGGCTTGATCGAGGTGGTCGGCTCCGGGATCGCCGTACCGCCCGACGCCCGCGTTATCGACGGCTCCGGAATGACGGTGTACGCCGGCTGGATCGACTCGTTTTCGGAGGTCGCTATCCAAGAGGAACCAAGCGCGGCGCCAACGCCCGCAACCGGCGGGCGTGGAGGCGGTGGCCGCGGCGGCCGCGGCGGCGGCCGGCAGGCGTCGCAGATGCTCGAGCTCGGTTCTCCCGGTGTGAACCGGCACGTACATCCCGAGTTCATCCAGGCCGACCATCTCACCAACGAGGACACCAGCCTGGCCGGGTTCCGCGACGCCGGGTTCACCGCCGCGCTGGTGGTGCCGCAGGACGGCATCTACCGCGGGCAGAGCGTGTTGATCGCGCTGCGCGACACCTCCACCGAGGAGATGGTGCTCAGCGCCAACGTCACCCAAGTGATCGGTTTCGCCACCGGCGGCTTCGGGCGCGGCTATCCGTCGTCGGCGATGGGCGTTATCGCGCTGATTCGGCAGGTGCTGCTCGATACGCGGCGCCAGGCGACGTGGGAAAACAGCTACAACAACGACCCGACCGGCATGCCGCGCCCCGAAACGAACCCCGCGTACAAGGCCTTGATGCTGGCTTTGGCCGGTGACCAGCAGGTGATCTTCGACGCCACCAACACCCGCGCCGCCAAGCGGGGGCTCGACATCGCCCAGGAGTTCGGCCTCCGCCCGATCATCAAGGGCAACGGCAACGAGTACGACATGGTCGACGTGCTCGTCGACGCCGGTGTCGAGCTCATCGTTCCGGTCGACTACCCGGACAAGCCCTCGATCGGCGATGACGACGACGCCAACCTTGATATCGGCCTCGCCGCTTTGCAGCGCTGGGAGGCGGCTCCCGGCAACGCAGCGGCGATCGAGCGCGCCGGCCTCACGTTCGCGTTCACCAGCGACGGCCTCGACCCGGACGAGTTCGCCGCCAACGTTCGCAAGGCGATCGAAGCCGGTTTGTCCGCAGACACCGCCCTCGCCGCGGTGACCACCAACCCGGCGGCGATGTTCGGGGTCGATTCGGTCATCGGCACGATCGAGCCGGGCAAGATCGCCAACCTGGTCGTTGCAACCGGTGCCCCGTCTGCCGAGGGCACCGAGGTCCGGCACGTGTTCGTTGACGTCGTTCACACCGCGGTCGAGGCGAGTTCGACTC
>JADFNY010000095.1 GCA_022563115.1 Acidobacteriota bacterium
CGCTAACGGTGATCGTGGCCTCGTCAGAGAGTCCCTCATCATCGGTGACGGTTACACCGACTTCGTAGTCCCCCGCCACATCGAACCTAAGAGATGCGGTGTACCCGTCCTCAACGAGCTGCGCGGTACTGGATTCGGGTGCGCTCAGACTCCAGACCAGGCTTGCGAGACCGTCTGCCGGAGTCGATGCAAACGTGTCCGGGTCGTAGGAGTTCGATGCGTCGAATTGGATCTGTACTTCCACGGGTACATCCACAGACACGTTGCTTTGCAAGTCGGCAACAGGCGGCCGCCCTGATTCTGTACTACCCTTCGCACAGGCTGCAAGGGCCAGCAGAAGCAGGGGAATTGCGGCGCGTGCCATCCACTCAGGTTACGTGGACAGGGTCATGGCATCAAGTCGACGGAATGGCGCTTGTCGGGCCGCACCGCGTCACTTACGAAAGTCCTCACACTGGTATGCGTCACCACAATGAGCGGAGGCTCTCGAGAGACAGTGCAGTGATGTCGAGGTGTTCGGATTGGCGTCGGTACCTAGGCTCCACCACGGGAAGCGTCGCCCGCGGGCGACAAGTCTCATCCCTCGGGCGACAAAAGCCGTTCGTTCATGCCGCCAACTGTCTGAAAACAGGGCCGATGCGTGTGGCATGCGGGTTGCCTTACCGGTGCGTATGTCACTGCTCACCATTGGCATTATTGTTGTCGCGACCCAGGTCTTTGTCTGGGCCGCACGTTCCCAAATCCACCGCGCGATCGGTAGCGCGGGGCAAACCCTCGGAGGGGCCTTTCGGCTGGCGGGTCGCTGGTTGACCGGTCACGCCTCTCGCATGCGCGGCGAGCAACGCGAAGCGCTCCAGCGACCGCGGCACATCGATGTACTCGTGGGTGGCGTGGGCCCCGCCCCCAACCGCCCCGAGTCCATCCAGTGTCGCCACCAGCAGGCTGGTCAGGTTGCCGTCGGAGCCTCCGCCGGCGATCCCCTGCTCGATGTCCAGGCCGAGATCCTCGGCCGCCTCCAACGCCAGCTGCCAGAGCGCCTGGTTGCGTGGGGTCCGCTCCAGCGGCGCTCGCTGCATCGAGCCCGAGACCTCGAGGCTCGCCCCGTCGGTGGCGGGCTCGAGCGCGTGGATGGCGGCAGTGATTCGCTCCGCCTCGATCGTGTTCGGCACCCGGACGTCGACGACCGCCCTGCTTTTGGGGGCGACCACGTTGGGTCGCAGGCCGCCATCGATGATCCCGACGTTGACGCTGACGCCCCTGGCCGGATCGTTCAGATCGAACAGTCGCTGCACCTGGTACGAGAGCTCGAGGATGGCGCTCGCACCGGCTTCGGGATCGAGGCCGGCGTGCGCCGCCTTGCCCGTGACCTCGACGACGAACTGACCGACGCCCTTGCGGCCGGTCTTCAGCTTGCCGGACGGCCCCAACGCCGGTTCCATCACCAACACACGCGACGCGAACTGCGCCAGGCGAACGATGTGGGGGGCGGACTCGGGGCTGCCGATTTCCTCGTCGGAGTTGATGAACACCAACGGCATGAGGCCCGGTTGGAGATCGAGCCGGTGCAGGGCGCGCAACGCGAAGACCGTTTGCGCCAGTCCGCCTTTCATGTCGAACACCCCCGGGCCACGCATGATCGAATCATCGATCTGCACCGGCATGTCCTTCAGGGTGCCGATCGGCCAGACGGTGTCGCAATGGCCGATGAGAAGCTGCACGGGGGCGGAAGCACCGCTAGCGGGGGCCGGAGCATCGAGATCAAAGTCGACGCCGCCGAAGTCGCTGCCGCGCGGCGCCGCCAACAGTTGCCCGCCGGACTCGTCGCCTGGGAGCCGGCGTGCCTCGTATCCGATCTCGTCGAGCGTCTCCTCGATGAGATCGAAAATCGGCGCTTGCGACTCGGGAACCAACGACGGGCTCTCGTGGACGACGAGCTTCTCGAGGAAAGCCAGCATCTCGTCGCGCTGCGCGCCTACCGCGTCCAACACAGCGCCTGGCGTGTCGCTCATGGGGCTCCTCGAAACCCGGACAGCCCCCGGGAGTTCCTAGCAGGGTGCTCTAAAACCGCAGCAGGTGAATGACTTTGACGATGAGGGCGCGATCGATCAGACCCGACTGCTCGACCAACTGGGTCTCATTGTAAACAACGTACAAGTCGGAGCCGGGGATGTAGATGTAGCGGAAGCGGACGTTGGCCAGCAACCGGTCGCTCTGGCTGTTGTACTGGATCAGGCTACGCAGCGACATCTCGGTGGTGAAGTCGAAGTCCACCCGCAAACTCGCCAGGTCGGTAATGAATACGCCCTCCGGCAGATCGATATCGTTGCGCGTCCACGACAGGCTCAAGTTGACCCGCGGTCCCGGCCGCCAGCCCGCCCGCACGCGGATCTCTGTCCGGTCTCCGCTCCAGAACCCACCCTTGGTGTAGTTGAAGCTGCCGTCGACCGGCCGGCCGGCGTCGGACTGGAGCTCCAGGTTGGTCTCGCTCCATTCGTAGGGGCCCGGCGGAATGATGATTCCCTCCAAGATCTCGAACGGGAGCTCGAGCAGCTCGTAGCGACGATTGTAGGCGACGCTGAGCTTGTCGCCGTGCTTGAGAAAGGCGTCGAAGTCGAGGTGCGTGTACTCGCTGAGGAGCTCGCCGCCGCGATCGGTCGTGTAGCGGTAGTTGAGGTGCGGGGCGAGGCTACGGAAGTACTTGGAGTCGGGGAAGAAAGGCGTCCAACGGAAACTAGGGTCGACGGCGCGGAGCCCGGTGCGGGTAACGAAGCCCATCTCCGGGTTGAAGTTCTCACCGATGTCGAAGTAGGTGCCACGGACCTCGAAGAGCGGAGAGCTCCAATCGAAGCGCACCGATGCCGCCATATCATCGCCGTCGAGGCCCGGCGTCTCGGTCTTCATGACCCAGGCGTCGATCGTGGTCTGATCGCTGATGCCCCAGCGGCCGTCGACGCCGATCTCCCGGTTGTAGTCGCCGCTGCTCGCCTGGCGGTTGGTGAACAACACACCGGCGCGCGAGCGGCTGCCGAGGTCGCGGCTCAGGCGGCCAACGGTGTAGTTGTTCGACCGCACGGTGTCCCCTGCGCTCGCCGACTCGATCGACTGGCTTTGCATGACGAGCGTGCCGATCGACCAAGGTCCGACCTTGCCGGTGAGGCGCCCGCCGCCGTACAGCGGGATCTCCTCGTTGTTCGGGCCGATGCCGATGGTGCGGGAATGAAAGCCGACCACCTGGCTGCCGCCGACGAACCCGCGGCCACCACCACCGCCGCCGCCGCCGCCGCCACCACCACCGAAATCGAAGAAGCCGGCATTCTCGAGGAAGAAGTCGCGTTTTTCGGGAAAGAACAGCGAAGAACGCGTCAGGTTGATTTGCTGGTTGTCGGCCTCGACCTGTGAGAAGTCCGTGTTTACCGTTCCGTCGAAGGTCAGGTTCGGACTGACGCTCCACTTCAGATCACCGCCGATGTCGGCGAGGAAATCGTCCGCGTAGTTCGAGCCGTCACCCGGGGCGGCGACCCCGTCGACGAGAGCGCGGTTGAAGCCCCCGATGACGTAGGGCTTCACTTGCAGGTTGTGCGGCCGCGCCAGCTGAAGATCGTTCACCATGCCCGACAGTGACAGCCGCGTCTCGCTGAACTGCCGCGACACCGGGGCCCAGTAGGCGTCTTCGGTCTTGCGGCGGATGCGACGGCGGAAATTGATCCCCCAGTCCCGCTGATCGATATTGAAGCGCAGTTCCCAGAACGGGATGGCGATCTCGACGATCCAGCCCTCCTCGGTGATGCGGGCCTTCGCCTCCCACACCGCGTCCCAATCGGCGTTGAGACTGCGGCTGAAGAAGCGGGAGAAACCACCGCCGCCCTCGCCGACGATCTGAGCGTCGTACCGTGCCCCCATGGGGTTGGTCTCGAAGACGTAGCCGTTGCGATGGTCGTGGTACGTGTCGAGAGACACCATGAAGGAGTCATTGTTGCGGTGCGATTCGTCGCGCCGCAAGACGTTGGCGATGATACGATCCGGCTCGCGGTCGTAGTTGATCGCCGCGATGTAGATCGCCTCGTCGTCGTAGATCACGCGCACCTCGGTGCGCTCCGTGGCCGGCTGGCCCTCGTCGGGCTCCGCCTGGATGAAGGCGCTCAGGACGACGGCCCGTGACCAGACGTCTTCGTCGATCACGCCGTCGATCTCGGGAGCCACCGAGACACGGGTGGCGGCGAAGTTGAACAGCCGGTCGGCGTCGGTGGTTGCACCGGGGGGCGCGGCCCCACCGCCTCGGGGCTCCGCGCCGGCGCCGCTCTGCTGGCCTCCCGATGGTTGGTGCGGCATACCGACCACAGGCGCGGCGACGAGCAGCAGGAGTCCAAGGAAAACTGGCGCCAAACGGCGATCGTTCATCAGCGACACGGGCGGCGAGAGGGGGTCGAGGGTACCCCAGTGCCGATGTCGTAGATAGCCGCGACCCGAGCCGGCGGTGGCCCCCGGCTCGGCTACACTGGCGCCCATGCTGGTCACCTGGATCGCCTTCGGCGGCTACGCCGCCGCCGCCGTTTTTCTGGGCTGGCTCGCCCATGCGCGGCGCCGCCGCGGCACCGCCTACTGGACGGCCGATCGGCAGCTCGGGGCGGCCTCGGTGGGCCTGTCGATTTCGGCCGGGTTTCTGTCGATCTCGTGGTCGTGCGTCTACGCGGTCCAACTCTTTTATTGGTACGGGCTCGGGGCGATTTGGTTGATCACCGTGCCGTGGGTGCTGGCGCTCGGCGGCATCTACCTGTTGTCACAGCGCTACCACGCGCTGCCGTCCTTCAGCCAACCGGAGATGGTCGGCAGGCGTTTCGGTGTCGCGGCCAAGCGCGTCGTCGCGCTCGCCTTGTTCTTCGTGTTTCTGGTATGGGGCGGCGCCGAGATCTACGTCGCCGCCAAGCTCCTGGCGCCCGGCCTCGGTGTGTCGGTCGGGGCGATGATTCTGATCATCGCGGTTGTCGTCGGCGCCTACGCGACGCTCGGCGGGTTCGGTGCCGTGGTCAGCACCGACAAGCTCCAATACGGCGTCGTTGTGGTGTACATCCTGGCGATGGGCTGGCTCGCCTGGGCGGGGCTACAGCGTGCTTTCGTCGACGCCGTCGTCGTCGAATCGTCGGGACCGCTTTGGTTCGGCCTCCAGGCGATGGGCGCCAGGTCGGCGGAACCTTGGTCTCGGTTGCTGGCGCCCGGCATCGCGACCATCGTGCTGACCTTTGCCGCCTACCTGCCGGGCTGGATCTTCGAGACAGACCTGTGGCTGCGCGTACAGGCGGCTCGCGATCGGGGCGCTGCCCGGCGCGGCATCGCCATCGCCATGGCCAACGCCCTGGTGTTCGTCGGCATCCTGCCGCTGTTCATCGGCGTCACCGCGCTGACGATCTTCCCCGCCGGCGACGGCTTCGCGGCGGAGCTCGGCAACGAAGGCGATGCCATCTTCGTCGCGCTGGTCGAGAATTTCGCCCCCGCGTGGCTCGCCGTCTTCGTCGCCGTCGGTCTGACCGCCGCCGCCATGAGCACGATCGATACCTGTACCAACGTCATGGCGCTGAGCCTCGCCTACGATCTCGCCGAGGTACGCGAAGGCCCCGGCGCCGAGCGCTGGTCGCAGGCCGCCACTGCGTTCTCGGTCGCCGCCGCCACCCTCTTCGCGTTCAACACCGCGTCGCTGTGGGACATCTTCTATCTGTCGTCGGGAATCCTGACCACAACCGTGGCGTTTCCCGTGGCCGCGGTTTTCCTGCCCTGGGCAACCTCGCGCATGGTCACCGCTTCGGCAGCCACGGGCTTCGTCGCCACCTTCGCCGCGTATTTCCTGGAGGCCGGTGGTTATCTGGCAGGCCTGCAGCCGGCCTGGCTAAGCGACAGCGGGCTCGGCTACATCCTGTGGGGGATGGGGGCGGCGGCGATCGCCGCGGCTGTCGCGCCGATGACCGCAAGGTTCAAGCCCTAGGCGCAGTGGTCTCATCTTCATCTTCTTCCGCGCCCTTCTTCTTGGATGTGCTCTTCGCGCTCGACTTCTTCTTGGCTTTTTTCTTCTTGGCCTTCTTCTTCGAGGCCTTCGCCTTCACGCCCTTGTCCGGCCGAGCCACCTCGCCCTTCTTGAACCCGGCCTCCTCGTAGATGCCCAGGAAGATGCCGACGACCTCGGCGTCGAGCTTGTCGCCGGCCTCCCCCTCGAGGAGCTTTACCACCCTCTCGGGCTTCATCGGCTTGCGGTACGGCCGATTGGAAGTAACCCCCTCGAAAACGTCACAGACTGCAATGATGCGGGCGCCGATGCTGGTTTCTTCGCCCTCGAGACCGTACGGGTAGCCGCTACCGTCCATCTTCTCGTGGTGCTGCAGGACGATGTCGCGCTCGCCGCGCAGGAAGGCGACCGGCGCGAGAATCTCGCCGCCGTAGATGGTGTGCTTCTTGATCTCGTCGAACTCCTCCTCGGTCAGGCCGCTGTCCTTGTTGAGGATGGCCTCGTCGATGCCGATCTTGCCGACGTCGTGGAGCAAGCCGCCGCGCTTGATGACCTTGATCTCGTGGTCGCTCATCCCGAAGCGCTCGGCGATGGCGACCGCGTAGCGCGACACCAGCTCGGAGTGGCCGCGCGTGTATCGATCCTTGATTTCGACCGCCCCCGCCAGCGACATGACGAGCTCCAGGTAGCTTTCCTGCAGATCGCGGTGGAGCTTGGCGTTCTCCAGCGAGATCGCCCCCTGGGTGGAGAAGGCAAGCATGAGGTCGAGGTCCGCTTCCTCGAAGCGACGGCGGGCCGAGCGGCTGTCGACATAGACGATACCCATCAGCGTGTCGGTCGTCTCCACGGTGCGCATGTAGGCCTGCGAGTAGCTCAGCGGAATCGCCACGATGCTGCGCAGGTCGAGCGCCTGGATGCTCGCCTGGGCTTCGAAGTCCGGGTTGTCGGCGACGTCGTTGATCAACAGCGGCTCGCCGCTCTCGACGACACGCTGAACAACGCTGCCGCTGATCCCCCGGCCGGCGAACGACGATCCGCTGCGCTCGAGGTTCTTCTCGTACACCGTTTCCATCGCGCCGTCGTCCCGCTTCAGCAGGATCATGGCGCGCGCCACCGAGGCGATCTCGAGGATCCCTTCGAGCAGCAGCTCGAAGACCTCTTCCATCTCCAGCGAGGTGGTGATCGCCTTGTTGACCTCGATGAGCCTGCGGAGGTTCTTGACGTCGCTGCGCGCCCCGGTGGTGAAGTCGTACTGGAACTGCGTCATCGTCATCTCGAGCCGAGAATCTTCGGTCGAGAAACGAATCGGGTGCTCGGTGTCCGCGCCCAGCACCATGGTGTCGCCGTTGGCGAGGCGGTGGGTGTCGACCGGTGCGCCGTTGACAAACAGACCGTTGGTCGACAGATCCTCGACCTCATAGGCACCCTCGCGCAGCGCCACGACGGCGTGGCGACGAGAAATACTCGGGTGCGCCAACACGATCTGGCACGTCTCATCCCGCCCCAGCACGGTGTCTTGCCGGGCGTCGAGCGCGACTCGGCTCTCCCGCCCGTTCGGATCGTGAACAACGAGGCTAGGCATCGGCTTTTCCGGTCACCGGGGATACGCGGATACGTTCGACATTCGGGTCAAACCTCCAGCGCCGCACCCTGGGGAGTTTTTCAGCACCCTGCTAGCGCCACACCCCTGGGAGTTCTTCGGCACCCTGCTACAGAGCGTCCATCGCTGCCTGTTTAACGGCGCGCAGGTCGATCTTTCCAGTACCCAGGATAGGGAGCGCGTCGACTTTTACGAAATCATCTTTTTTCGGGATGAACAGGTTCGGCAAGCCCATCGCCTGCATTCCCTCGATCACACGGGGCAGCTCCTCCGGGTCGATCGTGTGGACGACGGCGATGCGCTCGCCGCGCCGCTCGTCACTCACCGAGGTCACGGCGAAGACGCGCTCCTCTTGGCCGGCGGCCTCGTGGAGCTTCTCCTCGATGAGGCCGTGGGGCACCATCTCGCCGCCGATCTTCGAGAACCGCGACAGCCGATCGGTAATCGACAGGAAACCGTCCTCGTCGAGCATGCCGATGTCACCGCTGACGTACCACTCGCCGTCCATCGCCTTGGCGGTCAGATCGGGCCGCTTCAGGTAGCCGGCCATGATGTTGGGACCCTTGATCAGGACCATCCCGGGCTCGCCGGGCTCGAGGAGGCGGCCGCTGTCCGGCTCGACGATACGCACCGACACACCCGGCAGCGGCTGCCCGACGGTGCCCCGACGCGAGCCGGGCTGGTAGTAGCCGGCGGCGCGGTAGTCGGGGGCATTGAGGGCGATCCCGGGCGACGCTTCGGTGGCGCCGTAACCCTCGTATGCCGGCAACCCGAAGGTGTCCTCGAACAACTGGGCGACCGCCGGCGGCAGCTTCGCGGCCCAGGCGATGACCAGGCGCAGCGAGCCGAACTGTCCCGGCGTGCAGCGGCGAGCGTAGAGCCGCAGGAACGTCGGCGTAGCGATCAGGACGGTGACCTTGTAACTTTGCACCAGCTCGCCGACGGCGCCCGCGTCCAGCGGGTTCGCGTGGTAGACGACGGCCAGGCGGTTGTGGACGACGAGCCACAGCGTCGCCATATAGCCGAACGAGTGGAAGAACGGCAGGATGCCGAGCATTACGTCGCCCGGCCCGCTCTGCATCACCTGCCCCGCGGCCTCGACGTTGCTCTCCACATTGAATTGGGTCAGCTCCACGCCCTTGGGCTCCCCGGTGCTGCCGCTCGAAAAGATGATCGTGACCACATCGTCGGGGCCGGGGCGGCCGATGCTGCCGCAGGCCCGGGATTCACTGATATCCATGGAGAGCAACGCAAGGGCGTCTCCGTCGAGGCGCGCTCGGGTCAGAGCATCACCATGGGGGCGGTTGGCGGTGCCATCGCCGTCGGAGGCGATAGCATCGGCGCGGCCGCCGGCTCCATCAGCGTAACAGTGGTCGACGACACGACGCGCGCGTACATCGAAGACCAGGACGGAGCGCCGGCGGCGAGCGCGGGAATCACATCAGGCTCCACGGTCAACGTCGCCGCCCTGAGCACACTCGACCTGATCGGCATCGCCGGCTCGATCGCCGGGGGCAAGATCGGCGTCGGGCTCGGCGTCGATACCGGTATCATCACGCGAACCACCGAAGCCTACATCGGCAAACGCGCGAACGTCTCGGCCGACGATTCGGTTATCGTCCGCGCTCTCGGCCGTGAACGGATGCTGTCGATCTCGGCCTCCGTCGGGATCGCCAAGGATGTCGCAGGCACGCTGACTGTTGGAGCATCCGTGCTGGTGGCCTCCACGAGGGCGTACATCGGCGAGGGCGCCAGCGTCACCGCCCAGAACAACGTTCTCGTCTCGGCAGACGGCGACACCCTCCTCAATCAGGTGTCCGGTAGCATCTCTGCCGCCAAGACTGGGGCCGCTGGCATCGCAACCGGCATTAGTGTGATCAACAAGACGACCGATGCCTATATCGCAGCCGACGCTGAAGTCACCGCACTCGCGCTGGGAGACGCCATCGTCGTCGAGACGGGCGAGTTCGGTCATGCCCTCGTCTTCACCAAGGACGATGTGAGCGGCAGCCAGATCTCGATCGTTGGCCACGGCCTGAAGACCGGCGACCCAGTCCTGTACACCGCCGGCAATCCCATCACGGGAGTCGACGACAAGACGCGGTACTTCGCCATTCGCATCGACCCCAACACGCTGAAGCTCGCGTCCAGCGAAACAAATGCGCGCAACGGAATCTTTCTGAGTCTCGACGCATCCGGTCTGTCGAGTGACGACCGGCAGCTCCTGCGAAAGATTGACTAGCAGGGCACGGGCGGGTCCGCCGACTTCGCGACGTCGGACGTGGATTTTGCAGCAGACGCCATCACTCTCGAGGAACACGGCTTCACCACTGGCGATGAGATCCTGTTCACGACTGAATCCGGCACCATCGGCGGCCTTCAGAGCGGCAGGCGTTATTTCGTCATCCGCCTCACCGACGACAGCGAGAGACTTGCGGGAAGTCATGGACATCCTCGACATCGTGGCTGAGCACGACATGGTGCTGGCATCGGGACACGTCTCGCCCGTCGAGGCCATCGCCCTGTTCGAGGCCGCGAAGGAGCGAGGCGTGCGGCGAATGATCGCCACCCACCCCGGAGGCATCGCCACCGACGAAGAGCAGCGGGAAATGGCATCTCTAGGCGCCTATCTCGAGTACACCTTCCTGGCGTGCATGCCAAACGTCGCCAGGACCACGGTTGAAGAGCTGGTCGCCGCCGTGAGGACGTTCGGCGTCGGGCACTGCGTGGTGACGACCGACTTCGGGCAGTGGATGA
>JADFNY010000096.1 GCA_022563115.1 Acidobacteriota bacterium
TAACCCGCTCGCCACGCTGAATTTGAGCTACGGCGCGCTCGACGGCGTGGTCTACGCGCAGACCGCCGCCAATGGCGGCAACGACGCCAACCCGGGCACCTTCGACTCGCCCAAGCTGACCATTCCGGCGGCCATCGCCGTGGCCGACGCCCTCTACGTCACCGCCGAGGTGCACGTGGCCGCAGGTACGTACAACGTCAATTCCCAGGCCGGCACCCACGTCATCATGGCCGAGGGCATCGCCCTTTACGGCGGGTACTCCTCCTCGGATTTGGCCATCCGCGATGCGGCCACCTACCCCACAACCATCACCGATACGAGCACATTGGGAGGCACGGGCGCCTCCCCCAACCGGGCTATCGAAGCAGGGAGCGGTATTACCACGGCCACCATCATCGACGGATTCACCATCAATGGCGGCGGGGGGGGCTGGTGTTCCGCCATATTCAACATCGGCGCCTCACCGACGATCAGCAACGCGGAGAGAATGACCCAGAACCACTCCCAGGGCAGCTCCCAAGCCATCTAGACCTCCTCTGCGGTAGTACTTCTCGATTGCTGCCCCTGTTGTACCGTAACGGAGGGAAAGCTGCGCTGGGAAATGGTCAGCGGTTGAGCACCTCGACGCCATACATGCTCATGCAGAGTGCTGAAAGTGTGATGCGTCAGTCGTCGCCGGACGTTACCGCAAGAGCGGTCAGTGGATTCCCGGAGCCAGCGGTGCGAGCGGCGTGCCGTTGATCGAGATGCCCTGGACCCTCGAGGTCAACAGCTCACCCCCGGGAATCGACAGGATGACCTTGAAACCGAGCAGCACCCAGCCCACCTTGACCATCGAACCGCGTCCGGTGAGCGTCGCGCCGATGAGGCTGGCGGCGGATTCTTCGTTGATGAACTCGCCGTCCCCGGAGGCGACGCCGCGGCCGCGCAGAGGTTCATCGAGGCGCAGCTTGTAGACGGAGTTCAGCGTCCGGATGCTGACCAGGACGCCGGGGCTCAGGCAGCGGGTATCGACACCGTTGTCGATCGGCAGATCTTCGAACGACTGACCGCTCTGAATCGGTCGACTGATTGTCGATAGCGTGTCCATCACGCTCGCCTGGTTGCGACGTTTCCATGGCACCCGAGCGCGGATACACGGGCGCCACCACTCATGAGACTATACACGTTTTGCTTGCTAGTGAGCCCGTGACAGTGGTACCGAAGATGCCGTTCTTTTCCACCAAGGACGTTGGCATGGGGATGGGGCTCTCAATCGGTCGCCTCATCATCGCGGCGCATGGGGGAGAGATCGGGCACCGCCCGAGCCGATCGGGTGGAAGCACCTTCTACTTCCACTTGCGGGCCCAACAGCGCGCCGCGGCCGCTGGCTGACCAGCGCCCTTCTGCGGACGAAACGCCATGGACAGGCAACATATCGCCGATCTCGCCGCTTTTCTCGAGGAAGACCTCGGTCGTGGCGACGTGACCAGCGAAGCGCTCGTTGCCGAAACCAACGAAGCGCTCGGAACCGTCCGCGCCGGGGAGCCCGGCACTCTCGCGGGGCTCGAAGAGGCCTCCGTGCTCGCCGCCGCCGCCGGGCTCGAGATCGTGACGCACGCGATCGACGGCGACGATCTCCTGCCCGGCCGGGTGGTGGTGGAGCTCGCCGGCGCAGCGCGCGCCATTCTCGGCGTCGAACGCACGATGCTCAACCTGCTGAGCCACATGAGCGGGGTGGCGACCGCGACGCACCGGGCCGTCACCGCGGTAACCGAAGCGCACACCGGGCTACACGCCGACAACCCGCCCCGGATCGCTGCCACCCGAAAGACCCTTCCGGGGTTGCGTGCGTTGCAGAAGAAAGCGGTGGTGCTCGGCGGTGGGCTCCCGCATCGGTTCGATCTCTCGGAAGCCGTGCTGATCAAAGACAACCACCTCGTGATCACCCCCGACATCGCCGCCGCCGTCGCCCGGGTGCGGGATCAGGTGGGAGCGATGCCGATCGAGATCGAGGTCGAATCTCTCGCCGACGCGATGACCGCCGCCGAGGCCGGGGCCGACTGCCTGCTGCTCGACAACTTCGAACCCGATGGTATCGTCGAGGTCGTCGTCGCTTTGCGCTCGGCGGGTCTTCGAGACGCGGTATCCTTGGAGGCATCGGGAGGCATCACCGTCGATACTGTTCTCGAGTACGCGGACACGGGGGTCGATTGCATCTCGATGGGCTCGTTGACGATGTCGGCGCGCCAGGTAGATTTTTCGTTGCACTTTACCCCTTGAAGGTCCGTGAAGCTGGTAGAAGAAATTCATCGACTCAAAGTCGAACGCAACGCGGTGATCCTGGCGCACAACTACCAGATCCCCGCGATCCAGGACCTCGCCGACTTCGTCGGTGATTCGCTCGGACTGTCGCTGCAGGCACAAGCGACGGAGGCCGAGACGATCGTCTTTTGCGGGGTGCACTTCATGGCCGAAACCGCCGCCGTGCTGTGCCCCGACAAGACGGTGCTGATTCCCGACCTCGAGGCGGGCTGCTCGCTGGCCTCGACGATCACCGTCGATCAGCTCCGAACGTGGAAGGAAGAGCACCCGGGAGCGGTCGTCGTGGTGTACGTCAACTGCTCCGCCGATGTGAAGGCCGAAGCCGACTACTGCTGCACGTCGGCGAACGCGCTGCGTATCGTCGAGTCGATCGCGGCCGATCGCGAGATCCTCTTCGCCCCCGACATGTTCCTGGGCGAATACATCCGCGAGAACACCGAGCGCACGATCCACGTCTGGATGGGCGAGTGCCACGTGCACGCCGCCATCCGCCCGGCCGACGTCAAGAGCCAGCTGGCACAGCATCCCGACGCCGAATTGCTCATCCACCCGGAGTGCGGCTGCGTCTCCAACGTGATGTGGCAACTATCGAAGGGCGATCTTCCCAGCGACCGCACACGGATCACGTCGACCTCAGGCATGGTCGAAAGCATCGAATCCTCGCCGGCGCGAGAGTTCCTCGTCGCCACAGAGACCGGCATCCTGCACCAGATGCGCAAGCGCCATCCGGACCGCACCTTCCTGCCCATCAAGGCCGACGCCGAGTGTATGTACATGAAGATGATCACCCTCGAGAAGCTCGCCCGGACGCTTCGCGAGGGGATCTACGAGGTCCGTGTGCCGGAAGAAACCGCGGCCAGGGCGCGCCGAGCCCTCGAACGAATGGTGGCAATCCATTAACAGGGCGCTGAAAGACTGCCGCGGGCGCCGCGCATGGGTCTTGTGAGGCAGAGGCAAGGCGGCACAACGCAGGCTGCAACCAGACCCACCACAACTTTGTCCTGCTAGCTATAGCTAGGGATCGGACTGGCGCCCCGCGGCGGGTAGTATCGCGGCCATGACCTCCGGTGCTCAAACAAGCGGCTCATCCTTTCAGGTTCTGGCCGGCGGCCGTCGGGTGTCGGACGCCGTCGCCGGTGTCCAGATCGTGGTCGCGCGCGGGGACGACCCGCCGTTCGCCATCGACGGCGAGGTCTTCGAAGAGGACACCTGGTTGGCGATGAGCACCGAGCTCGACGTCATCCGATCCCCCGATCACCCGGTGCGAGTCATGACCCTCGCCTGGGAGGCCAAGCCCGAGAACCCGGGCTCGGTCACCGTCAAGCGCGGCCCACCCGCTCGGCTTCTGGCGGTGGTGCATGATCTCGATGCCGAGCCGTCGTGCACGGAAGAATGGGTCGAGTCAGCGCTGTACGAAGTGTTCATGAGCTGCACGAAGCACCGGCTGCACGCCTTGAAACTGCCGCTGCTGGGCTCGAAGCACGGCAACCTGCCGGCGACCCGCTTCATGGCTCTGCTGAGACGATCGTTGCAACGGGCCGTTGACGAGGATGGGAGCTTGCCGCTGCGGCGTCTCTGGCTAGCGCGCGGGTCGGAGCCGGGCGACGAGCTGCTCCGCGCCCTCGCCGACCTCGGCTGAGAAGCCGCCTCTTTTTCGAGCAGGCCACCGTCCGGGCAGCAGGGGTGCCCGCGAGAGCACTTCGGCGGAGCGCTCGAGGACCCCGTCGAGCTCGTCACTGGAAGCCACCGGCCCCGCAGCACGACCCCCTCGATCAACGCCGTGTTGCGGATGTCGTCGCGGTACTCGCTTCGATCTCCTCGTCCGAACGACCGCTGCGGAACGACCAGGGGACTGACGTTGGCGTCGACGAACCATTGTATCCTTGGCGCCTCGAACCCCGGCCCTTGCCACTCGATGCTCCGTTCGCCACGCGGCCCTCGGAGCGGAGACGACCCCTGGTTGACCCAGTGTGACCTTCGAAATCGGCTTCATGCTGGCGCTCATCGTCGTGGCGCTGATTTTGTTCGTTCTCGAGCTGTTTCCGCTCGAGGTAACGGCGATGTTGATGCTCGCCGTCTTGCTGGCGTTCGGGATCGTGACCGTGGACGAGGCGATCCTGGGCCTCAGCAACAAGGCCGTCGTGACCGTGGGAGCGATGCTGGTTCTCGGGCACGCGTTGGTGAAGACCGGCGTCCTGGCCGCCGCGGCGGACCGGCTCGCCAACGCCACAGGGTCGCGCGCCTGGCTGACCATGGGGCTTGTGCTGGTGGTTGCGAGCCTGCTGTCGGGCTTCCTCAGCAACACAGCGGTGGTGGCGATCTTCATACCGCTGCTCATCGACCTGTGCCGACGTTTCCACCTCAGCCCGTCGAAGTTCATGTTGCCGCTCTCTTACGTCTCGATCGCGGGGGGCACGCTGACGGTCATTGGCACGTCGACCAACCTGCTGGTGAGCGCGATCGCCGAGGAGAACGGGCTGGAACCGTTCGGCATGTTCGAGTTTTCCGCCCTCGGCATCGTCCTGATGTTCGCCGGGCTGATGTACGTCCTGGTGGCCTCTCCCTACTTGCTGCCGACGCGCTCGACACCCGAGGCCCTGACCCGCCAGTACGAGATGCGCCACTACCTGACCGAGGTTCAGGTCAGCGCGACCTCGAAGTTGGTCGGCAAGACGATCGAAGAGAGCGCCATCAACCACGACTACGACATCACGGTCATCGCGGTGCACCGCGGTGTCGACCACGTCACCGAGAACCTTCGACACCTGCGCATCCGCGAGGAGGACGTCCTGGTGGTGCGCGGATCGGCCAACGGCCTCACCCGGTTCGCGAGCGCCAAGGGTGTCGCACCGCTGTCGGATGCGCGGCTGTCGGACGCCAAGATCTTCGAGGAAGGACAGTTCCTGGTCGAGGCGATCGTCGGTCGCAACAGCCGGCTGATTGGGCGCACGCTCGAGGAAATCGACTTCCGCCAGCGCATCGGCGCGTTCGTCCTGGCAATTCGTCGTGGCGGCGAGATTCTGCACGACAAGATTGCCCGCACCCGGCTGCAGTTTGCCGACGACTTGTTGCTGGTTGCCCCCGAGGACCGGCTCGCCCGGCTGCGGCACACCGAGGACCTGATCATCACCTCCCGCGTCGAGGTCAGCACCACGCTCGGCGGGGCAAACTGGGCGATCTTGGTGATTCTTCCCACCGTGGTTATCCTCGCCGCGCTGGGTGTCGCCGACATTCTCAAGGGAGCGATCGTCGGCTGCATCTTGCTGCTGGCGCTGCGCGCCCTGCGCCCCAACGAGGCTTACCGAGCCGTCGACTGGTCGCTGCTGTTTCTGATCGCGGCGTTCGTCCCGGTCGGCATGGCCATGCAGACCACCGGAACGGCGGCGTTTCTCGCCCAGGGGATCCTGCGGGTGCAGCACCTCAACCCTGACTTCTTCACGCCGGTGGTCATTCTCTCGGTGTTGTATCTGCTGACCTCACTGCTGACCCAAACGATCTCCAACAACGCCACGGCGATCCTGATGGCACCGATCGCGATCCAGCTCGCTGTCGACCTCGGGGTTGATGCCCGCCCGTTTCTGGTAGCGGTCGCCTTTGCCGCGTCGGCAGGCCTGATGACCCCGTACGGATACCAGACCAATCTGATGGTGATGGGCCCCGGCGGCTACCGGTTCATCGACTTCGTCCGCTTCGGCGGGCCGCTTACCATCGTGTTCTGGTTGCTCGCCACGCTTCTCATCCCCACCATCTGGAGCTTCTAGATATGACCCTTTCGACGCTCAGATGCATCGTGATCGCCTCTTCGCTAGCGCTCGTGACCCTCGCGCCGGCTGCTTCGGGCGCCGGGCAAGCCGCGCTGATCGCCTTTGACCATTACCACTCGGTCGAAGAGATCGAGGCCTACCTCGAGGCCGCCGCCGATCGGTACTCGACGCTCGTCACGCTGCACCAGATCGGCGAGAGCCGCGGAGGCCGCAGGCTGCTGGCCGTTGATATCAACAACCCGGCTACCGGCGCGGCCGAGGAAAAACCGGGGTTCTACGTCGACGGCAACATTCACGGCGGTGAGCTGCTCGGCGGCGAGGGAGCCTTGCACTTCATCGACACGCTGCTGAGCGGCTACGGCTCCGATCCGATGATTACCGAGATCGTCGATTCGACGGCGATCTACGTCGTGCCGAACGTCAACCCCGACGGCCGTGCGATCTCGGTGGACACCGCGGAGAACCACCGCTGGAACATCCGTCCGTTCGACGAAGATGGAGACGGACTCGTCGACGAGGACCCGCCGGAGGACGTCGACGGCGACGGCCGCATTCTCGACATCCGTGTGCAGGACCCGAGGGGGCCTTGGAAAGTGTCACCGGACGATCCCCGCGCCATGGTCCGCCGGGGCCGCGGCGACCGGGAAGGGCCTTTCTACCAGATGATCAGCGAGGGGATCGACAACGACGGCGACGGAAAGGTCAACGAGGACCGGATCGGCGGCGTCGATCTGAACCGCAACTTTCCCGCCAACTGGAGCGGCGCCCAGTTCGGCTCCGGACCGTTTCCCCTCTCCGAGCCGGAGACCTGGGCCCTGGTCAACTACATCACCGGGCGTCCGAACATCGCCGCGATCCACACGTACCACACCAGCGGCGGGCTGATCCTCCGCTTCCCGACGCTCGCCGAGCAGGAGTGGGACTTCCCCGCCGCCGACCTCGAGGACTACCGGCTGATCGCCGCCGACGGCGTGGAGGCAACCGGCTATGCCAACTACGCCTACGAGAAGCAGTCGATCGTCGACCTGATGAGCCCGGGCCACGGCGTCTTCAACGATTGGGCCTCGAAGGAATTCGGTGTCCTCGCCATCACGACGGAAATGTGGCGCAACGGCTTCGGCCGGGGGCCGGCGGCCCGCTTTCGCTGGAACGACGAGGTCCTCGGCGGTGCCGGCTTCGTCGACTGGAAACCGCTCGAGAACCCGGAACTCCTCGAGGTGGCGCAACAGCTGCTCGAATCGACCGGCAGTCTTGGCGGACCCGGCGGCGAAAGAGGCGGACCGGGCAGCCAGCAGGTCCAGCAGGTCATCGCCGACATCGGCGGCTGGGACCGCTTCTCGGTGTCGAACCCACCGGAGCACATGATCGCCGACGAGCTCGAGCGCAATACGCGGTGGGTGCTGACGTTCGCGCAGAAGGTTCCCCGGGTGCAGATCGTCGAGGCCACCGCCCAGCCGGTCGGCGGCGACGACGTGCTGTTCGCCATCCAGGCGAGCATCGCCAACGTCGGATGGATGCCCACCTCGACGGCACACGCCAGCGAGGTTCTCGGGATCGCCGAGCCCGTGGTCGTCGAAATCACCCTGACCAACGCCACGATGCCCGCCGACATCCCGGGGCGCAGCCAGGGCGGTCGGACGTTTTCGAGCCGATCGCTCGGCATCCTCCCGGGAGCCCGCGATGACCGGCCGGCGAAGATGAATCAGTTGTTCTGGAACGCCGAGATCGTCGATCCGAGCCGGCCGGCGAGCGTCTTGATCGTCGTGCGCTCGCAAAAAGGCGGTATCGCGCGGCAGCGACTGGAGCTCATCGGGAAGGAAGGCCAATAACCTGCACCGATGGACCGGCCGGCTGGCGTGCAAAACGGCGGGATCAGACACGCCGCAACAGCGACGAGCAACAGCATCGCGGCGACGCTCGCGAACGTGAAGGGATCGGTCGCCGAGACCTGGTAGAGAAAGCCGGAGATCGCCCGCGTCGCCGCGCACCGCCCCCAGCCATCCGGCGCGCTGCGGCGGCTAGATCGATCAGCTCCGGGCATCTTCGTGAGGCACCAGGCCGGTCGAGTCGAAGCCTTCGATGAGGGCCCGCAAGCGCCCGACCTCGAGGTTGAGGACGTCGCGACCGAGCTCGGTCGCGCCGTAATAGCGTCGCCGCTCGTCGTCAGCCTCCGGCGCCGGTCGCGTTTCGACCTCGGCCACGAGCCCTCGCTCCTCCAGGCGCCGCAGGTATCGATAGAGGTTGCCGGGTTCGAGCCGAATCTGCCCGTTCGTTCGTTGGACGATCTCCTTGACGATGCCGTAGCCGTGGCGCTCGCTCTCCATCAGCACCAACAGCACCAGGAAGTCGACGTGCTTGAGCGGGATGAAGGTCTCGGCTTCGGTCTTTTCCACCAGCGTCGCCATCGGTTCGCTCCGTGTTCGTGCCTCCACCGGATTGGCGCGGCATTGTGATCAAAATAACTATAGTTGAATTGATCACGTTGCCGCAAACAACCGTGCCGTTGATCCGGGCGTCAGGACTCGCCGCCGCCGAACGTGAAGGCGCGCACCAGGTTGAAGCCGATCCGCACGTCGCTCTTGGCCCCGGTTTCGACCGTTCCCGGCGCCATCTGATCGGGGGTGTAGAGGAAACTGTTGCTCACGCCAATCTGGAAGACGTGCCCCCCTACCTTGATGCCCCAAAACACCTGCCACTGAGCGATGCCATCGGGCTGTTCGAAACCCCCGAGATTCGATACCCATTCGATGTCGATGCTCTGTCCGGGCGTCATCCGGAAACTCCCGCCGATACCGATCGCGGTGGAGTACGAATCGCTGATCGGATTGCCGGAGGGGTCGGTGTTGGTGGCGAGGAAGGGCACCACCATCAGGCTGACCCGATCGTGTATGCGGAAACCGATCGGGAACTCGGCGGTGAACCGGTTCTTGTCGGCTACCGCGTCGAGATCGAGGTAGGCGCCACCGAGCACGGCGCTCACCGATACCGGCACGCTCAGTCGATCTTCCTCGAGGAGCTCGACCTTGGCGCCGTACTCCCAGGTGGAGCGATTCGAGCTCCGCCCGCCGTGGACTTCGAGCCCGTCGACGATGCCGTAGGCGAACCAAAACGCCGGGAACGCGAAGCTGTCGAGGCCCCCCAGGCCCTGGCGCCCAGCGTCTCGAATCGACTGGAAGAAGCGGTGGCTAAAGTGAACCTCGAACGTCTTTTCCCCCGGCATCAACGGCGTCGGAAGGTTGATCAAGTCGGTCGAGAACCAGGTCGGATACACGGGCTCACTGGGAAGCGACTGTAACCACGCGTGGATGTCGACAATGTCCTCGTCGCTCAAGCGATCGGGGCCGAAGGCCGTCATCATCCCGATGGGATCGCGCAGCTGGGCGCGAAACTCTTCGAGCGTCTGCGATGTGCCCGCAAGAGGAACCGCCAGACCGCCGGTCGCTTCGGCGGCGTGGCACGTTGAACACTCCATCTGCTCGTAGAGCTGCGCGCCTCGACCGGCGTCTTGTGCCCGAGCCGTCGGGGGCGTGACCGCGCTGAGGGCAGCTACCAACACGCCGGACAGCACGATGAGCATGCCGGTGCTTCGGCGTCTGCAAAGCATGGAAGCATCTCCGCTGCAAGAATATCGCTAGCGCGACGTTTCTGTTAGCTGTTTCACGTCCGTGCCGTCGATGTTCATCAGCATCAGATGTTTGGGGCCCCCGCCGCCCACCGGGACCCAAGTGTAGACGATCTTGCTGCCGTCCGGGGATACGCGCGGGTCGGTCGATTCGCCCATGTCTGTGCGGGTCAGCCGCACAACGTCTGTGCCGTCGGCGTTCATCGCGTGGATTTCCGTCGCCCCCGTCCGCCAGCTCATGAAGACGATGCGGCCATCCGGGGTCCAGCTCGGCACCATGCCGTTGTTCGGATCAACGGTGAGGCGGGTGTACTCGCTACCGTCGACGCGCACGGTGTGCACGTCGCGGTTGACGTGGAAGGCGAGGCGCTCGCCATCGGCGGACCACTGCGGGAACCAGTGCGTCCCCCCCGACGGCGCGTCGGCGCCGGTGAATTGGCGCTGGTTGGATCCGTCGGCGTTCATCAACCAGACTTCGAAACGCCCCGAGCGGTCCGACATCCACGCGATCTGGCTGCCGTCGGGCGACCAGGCCGCCGAGACATCCCGCGCCGAGTTGTACGTCAGCCGCCGGACGTCGGAACCGTCGGCGTTCATGGTGTAGATATCGAAGCCGTCGCCGTCGCGATCCGAGTCGAA
>JADFNY010000097.1 GCA_022563115.1 Acidobacteriota bacterium
TGCCGACGTGTTCGCGACGCTGAAGCGGGCTCCGGAGAGCGTCAAGGAGCGGATCGCCGATATCCCCGGCGTCGAGCTGGTCGAGACGAGGGTGGTGGCCAATGTCGTGCTCGACATCCCCGATTTTGCCGACCCGGTCAGGGGAACGCTGATTTCGATCGACGAGCGGGGCGGCTCGCTGCTCAACAGCACCTATCTGCGCAGCGGCCGCATGATCGACCCGCAGCGCGCCGACGAGGTCCTCGTGTCGGAGGCCTTTGCCGAAGCGCACGGCTTCACGCCCGGCGCCGAGATCGCCGCGATCATCAACGGCCGGCGCCAGGAGCTGACCATCGTCGGCGTGGCGCTGTCGCCGGAGCACATCTACATGATTGCGCCCGGCGGCGTGTTCCCGGACTTCGAGCGCTATGGCGTTCTGTGGATGAACCGCGAGCCGCTCGCCAACGCCTACGACATGGATGAGGCGTTCAACGACGTCACTTTGACGCTGTCGGCCGGCGCTAGCCGCGAGGCGGTCATCGAGTTGATCGACGAGATCGTCAAGCCGTATGGCGGTTTCGGGGCGATCGGTCGCGACGACCAGATCTCGCACCGCTTTCTGTCGGAGGAATTCCGCCAGCTACGCCTGATGGCCACCGTATTCCCGGTGATCTTCCTGGGCGTTGCCTCGTTCCTGCTCAACGTGGTCATCAGCCGGGTGGTGCGGGCGCAGCGCGAGCAGGTGGCGACGCTCAAGGCCTTCGGCTACACCAACCTCGCCCTGATGTGGCATTTCACCAAGCTGATCACCCTGATCGTCATCCTCGGGGTCACGGTCGGCCTCGGGGTGGGGGTCTGGCTCACCCAAACGATGACCACGCTGTACATGAACATCTATAAGTTCCCCTACCTGCGGTTCGTCGTATCGCCGTCGGTAGTGGCCAGCGCCGCCGCCATCAGCCTCGCCGCCGCCCTGCTCGGCGCCGCCTATTCGGTGTATCGGGCGGTCAGCCAGCCGCCGGCGGAGGCGATGCGCCCCGAAGCGCCGGCCATGTACCGCGAGACCCTGGTCGAACGGCTCGGCCTCAAGCGCCTGCTGGCGCAGCCGACCCGCATGATCCTGCGCCACATCGAGCGCCAGCCGGTGAAGTCAACGATGACAATCCTCGGCATCTCGTTCTCGGTGGCCATCTTGATGGCCGGGTTGTTCTTTGCCGACGCCGTAAACGTGATGATCCAGGTGCAGTTCGGCTTTGCGCAGCGCGAGGATCTCGCCGTGATGTTCGTCGAGCCGACGTCGTACCGCGCCTACTACGAGTTGCTGAATCTCGACGGTGTTGAATACGGCGAGCCGTTTCGAGCGGTTCCCGTCGACCTGAAGAAGGGCCACCGCAGCTTCCGCACCGCCATCCAGGGGCTCGAGCCCGACAGCGACCTGGTGCGCCTGATCGACACGTCGCTGCGGCCGGTGGCGATCCCCGCCGAGGGCCTGGTTTTGACCCGCTACCTGGCCGACGTTCTCGGCGTGCAGGCCGGCGACCTGATCAACGTCGAGGTGCTCGAGGGTAGCCGGCCGGTGCGGGACCTGCCCGTTACCGCCCTGGTCAGCGAGTACATCGGCGTCGCGGCTTACATGGAGCGCTCGGCGCTGAACCGCCTGATGCGCGAAGGTGATGCGATCTCGGGCGTCTATCTGGCCACTGACGAGGCCCGTCTCGACGACATTTACCTGCAGCTGGAACAGATGCCGCGGGTCGCCGGATCGGTCAACGCCAGCAATGCGATCGAGAGTTTTTTCGAAACGGCGGGCAACCAGCTTCTGACCTGGGCCCTCATCAATACGTTTCTTGCCGGATCGATCGCCATCGGCGTGGTGTACAACAGCGCCCGCATCGCGCTGGCCGAGCGCAGCCGCGAGCTCGCCAGCTTGCGCGTCCTCGGCTTTCGCCGCGCCGAGGTCTCGTACATCCTTTTGGGTGAGATCGCGGTGTTGACGCTGGTGGCGATTCCCGTCGGCTTTGTCATCGGGCATGGCCTGTGTGCGTACATGGTCGACGCGTTCCAGACCGACCTGTTCCGCATTCCGATCATCATCTCGCCGCGCACCTACAGCTATTCGGCCGGTGTGGTGCTGATCGCTTCCGTCGTCTCGGGACTCATCGTGCGCCGCCGGGTCGACCACCTCGATCTCGTCGCCGTATTGAAGACCAGGGAGTAGCCTGTGAGTTGGCCTCGAAAACTCGGCTGGGTGGTCGGCGCTATCGTCGTGGTCGCCGCCATCGCCATGGGATTCATGCCCACCCCGGTGCTCGTCGATACCGCTTCGGTGGATCGCGGGGTCTTTGAGGTGACGGTGCGCGAGGAGGGCAAGACCCGAGTCGTCGAGCGCTACGTCATTTCGTCGCCGGTGGCGGCCTACGCTCGGCGCCTGGAGTTCGACGTCGGTGACGAGATCCAGGAAGGCGAGGTGCTGCTGTACCTCGAGCCGCTGCGCTCCCAAGTGCTCGACCCGCGCACCCGCGCCGAGGCCGAAGCGCGCGTCACCGTGGCGCGGGCGGCGCTGCTTGTCGCCCAGCAGGAGGTGAGTGCGTCCGAAGCCGACGCCACGTACGCCGAAACCGACGTCGCGCGGGTGCGGCAGCTGCACGAACGGGGCGCCATGTCGCAAACAGCGCTCGATCTCGCTGAGGCGGCCGCACTCCGCACCATGGCTCGGCGCGAGGCGGCGCGCCGTGTCGTTGATGTCGCCGAGTACGACATCGAGGCGGCGAACACCGCCCTGCGTTACTCCCAGACCGCCGGCGCCGGTGGCGAGATGGTGTCTGTGCAGTCGCCGGTCAGCGGCCGCGTGCTGCGTTTGTTGCACGAGAGTGAGGGCGTTGTCGCTGCCGGCCAGGCGCTGATCGAGGTCGGCGACCCCGACCTCCTCGAGGTCGAGGTCGAGGTGCTCTCGGCCGACGCCGTGAAGATCGCCCCCGGAACCGAGGTGCGCTTCGAGCGTTGGGGTGGGGAGGATGCGCTCCAAGGTGTCGTCCGGGTCGTGGAGCCGGTCGGCTTCACCAAGATCTCGGCGCTGGGCGTCGAAGAGCAACGTGTGTTGACCGTTGTCGACATCGTCTCGCCGGCGCAGGAGTGGAAGCGCCTCGGCGATCAGTACCGCGTCGACGCGATCTTCATCGTCTGGCGTGGCGATGACGTGCTGAGCCTCCCTTCGAGCGCCCTGTTTCGTCACCGCGACGGCTGGGCGACGTTCGTGGTCGAGGACGACGTCGCCCACCTGCGCGAGGTAGAGATCGGACGGCGCAGCGGCCTGCGGGCCGAGATTCGCTCGGGGCTGAGCACCGGCGAGATCGTGATCGTCCACCCCGATGATTCCATCGAAGACGGCAGCGCCATCGACATCGTTGGCTAGCCTGGATTCTTCAGCCAGCCGCTCGTTTCTGGGTGCTTCCCCGGCGAAGGCCATCGTGGCCAGGGGTTCCGTTGGATCGAGGACCCCGGCTCGCTATGATGCGGGCACCCAATCTCGTCGACATCCCCACGAGGAAAAACCTCATGCGTCTGCTGCGCGCCGTTTTCGTTTGCTTGGTCTCGATCGGAATCTCTGCGGTGCCCGCCCTGGCACAATCCAGCGGCTTCGGCCTCACCGTCGTCGTCGACGGCGATGACCTGATCATCGGCGAGCCGAACAACAGTTTCCGACCGGGCACGGTCTACGTGTATCGGAAGAGCGGCGAGACTTGGGAGGAAGCGGCGCAGCTACGGGCCGACGCATACGAGCGCGACGATGGCTTCGGCGCCGTCCTCGCCCTGGCCGGCGACACGCTCTTCGTGGCCCAACGGGGCGGGCTGCTGCACACCTTCGAGCGCGACGGGTCGAACTGGCGCTCCACCGGGACGCTCGACGTCGACGGATTGACCGGCCCCGACCCGGGTTGCCAGCAGGGGTACGGCTATTGCCGTACCGACTTCGGTATCGCGATCGCCGCGGAAGGTGACTGGATGATGGTCGGCAAGCCAGGTCGGGTCGCCAGCGCTGGTGGCCGTCGCGGTCGCGGCACGCCGCAGCCGGCTGAACCCGGCGCCGTGTACATCTTCCGGCGCGGGGGTTCCGGCAGATGGACCCAGCAGGGCAGCCTCGAGCCGACCGACGGGATCGTGGCGGGCGATGGCTTCGGAAGCTCGATCGCCATGGCAGACGGCCGTGTCTTCGTCGGCGCACCGACCCGCGCGGCCGATGCTTCGGCGCGACCCCAGCGGGGAGGTCGCCGCGGTGGTCGGGGCCCGGCTCCCGAGCCGGAGAACACGACGCCGGTGCCGGGGGTCGGCCGTGTCTTCGAGTTCCGCTACCAGGACAGCGGCTGGCGTGAGACCGCCTCCCTGGGCTCGGAAAACGAGCGCGCCGCCAACTTCGGTGCCGCCCTCGCGCTCGAGGGCAACACCGTGGTGATCGGTGCGCCGGGCAGCGGCGACGGGTACGGTGCGGCGTACGTGTACAAGTACGACGAGGTGGACGGTGTCTGGGTCGAGCACTCGCGGCTGGCCGCCTTCAGCGGCGTCCGTGGCGATCGCTTCGGAACCGCCGTAGCCATCGATGGCGACGACCTCTGGGTCGGTGCGCCGGCCCCCCGCGGCACCGATACCGGCAGGGTGTACCTGTATCTCGGCGGCGACGAGGACCAGCTTCTCCGGGCCCCGCGGCGCATGTTCTTGACCGAAACCGTGACCCGCGACGCCTTCGGTGACCGCATCACCGCCGCCGGCGGCATCGCCGCGGTTTCGGCTACCGGCATGGACCACCAGGCCGGCGCCGTGTACGTCTACGAGCGCAACGACGCCGGTGAGTGGGAAGACCGGGGCGAGCTCGTAAGCGAGCCCGACGCGCTGCCGCCGCTACTCGGCGAGGTGCGCGAGTGCACCGATGGCAAGGTCGGGCCGTTCGATTGCGACGGCATCGACCTGCTCGCATTCATCCCCGGTTCCATGCTCAAGGCGGACGGCGACTCCCGCGGCGTGCGCACCAACGACAACTGGGGCTGGACCGATCCGCTGACCGGACGCGAGTACGCGATCATCGGCCGCAACGACGGTACTTCGTTCTTCGACATCACTGACCCGATCAATCCCTTGCTGATTGGTGATTTGCCGAAGACCGGGAACACGCCGCCTTCGCAGCTCTGGCGCGACATCAAGTTCTACAACGGGCACGCCTTCATCGTTGCCGACGGCGCCGGCGCCCACGGCATGCAGATCTTCGACATGTCGGCCCTGCGCGACGTACCGAACATGCCGGTGGTGTTCCAGCCCGACGCCCACTACGACCTCGTCGAGAGCGTCCACAACATCGCCATCAACACCGAAACCGGGTTCGCCTACCTGGTAGGGGCCAGGGGCGGCCGCGAAACCTGCGGCGGCGGGTTGCACATGATCGACATCCGCGACCCGCTCAACCCGCAGTTCGCTGGGTGCTTTCGCGACGAGCGTGGCACCCACGACGTGCAGTGCACCGTGTACCGCGGTCCCGACGAGCGTTACGAGGGGCGCGAGATCTGCCTGAAGGCGAACGGCGGCTTCCTGTCGATCTCCGACGTCACCGACAAGGCAAACCCGGTGCTGCTCGGCCGCGGCACCTACCCGAATCCCGCCTATCTGCATCAGGGCTGGCTGACCGACGATCACGCCTACTTCATCATGGACGACGAGTCGGACGTGATCCGCGGCAACGCCGAAACGACGCGCACCACCATCTGGGACATGAGCGACCTCGAGGACCCCCTGCTGGTCACCATGTTCATGGGCTCGCTGCCGGCCAGCGCCCACAACCTGTACGTCAAGGGCGACTTCGTCTACCAGGCGAACTACCGCTACGGGCTGCACATCCTCGACATCTCCGATCCTAAGAACCCGGTCGAGGCGGGCATGTTCGATACGGCGCCGTACCTCGAAGGCCCGGGCTTCAGTGGCGCCTGGAGCAACTACCCGTTCTTCGACTCCGGCACGATCATCGTCACCAGCCTGATGGAGGGCGTGTTTCTGCTGCGCAAGCATGACTGATCCGTCCTTTCCGGCCGTGCGCAGCTGGTCGATGGCTCTCCTGTTTGGTGTGCTGATCGGCGCCGCCGGTGGCGTGGTCTCCGGCAGCGAAGATCGCACTGCCCCCACCCCCGCGGATCGCACCGCCCCGGCCCCTGCGGACAGCATCACCCCCGTTCCCAGCCGGGGGCAAGACGGCCTGGTCGCCGTCAACGGCACCGAGCTGTTCGTCGAGCGCGTCGGCGCCGGCGAGCCGATCGTCATCGTGCACGGCGGCCCGGTGCTGGAGCATGGCTACCTGCTGCCGCACCTCACGCCGCTCGCGGACGATTACGAGCTCGTCTTCTTCGACCAGCGGCTCAGCGGTCGCTCGGCACCTTCGGTCGACGCCGACAGCGTGCGGCTCGCCACCTTCGTCGACGACATCGAGGCGCTTCGCGTCGCGCTCGGGCTCGGCCGGATTCATCTGATGGGCCACTCGTGGGGTGGCCTTTTGGCGATGCGTTACGCGCTCAGCTATCCGCCGAACCTCCGCTCGCTGTTGCTCATCAGCTCGATGGCGGCAAGCGGCGATCTGTGGCGGCAGGAAGAAGCGGTCCTCGGCGAGCGGATCACCGAACAGGACAACCAGGAGCGCGCCGCGATCCGGGCATCGGAAGCGTTCGCCGCGCGCCGCCCGCAAGCGATCGCCCAATTGTTGATGCTGTCGTTTCGGCCCCAGTTCCACGATCCCAGAAAGCTGGCGGAACTGCACCTGTACGTTCCCGACGACTACGTCGAGCGCAGCCGGCAATTCGGGGCCTTGGCTCCCGAGCTCGAGAGTTTCGACCTCCACGATGGGCTCGAATCGCTCGACGTTCCGACGCTGATCCTCTACGGCGACGACGAGCCCGGTGGCCCGCTCGGCGGAGCCGCCATCCACGAGCGCATCGCGGGCTCCCGCTACGTCACCATCGAAAAGGCAGGCCACTTCGCGTTCATCGAGCAACCGGCCGCGTTCTTGAGCGCGGTCCGAGGGTTCCTCGCCGAACGGGCTCGTTAGCTACACCAATGTCTAATTCTTCTCTGGGTCTGAGCGAAGCCCTGCAACAGTATTTGCTGGATGTGTCGCTGCACGAACCGGCGGTGTGTCGGCGCTTGCGCGAGCAAACCCTATTGATGTCCGAGGCGAAGATGCTGAGCTCGCCGGAGCAGGTGCAACTGCTGTTGCTGATGCTGAAGATGCTGGACGCCAAGACCGCCATCGAGGTGGGCACATTTACCGGCTACACCAGTTTGCGTCTTACCCTCGGTATTCCTGAACTACGCATGACGTGCTGCGATACCAGCGAGGAATTCACCACGATTGCCGAGACCTATTGGCGGGAAGCCGGCGTCGCTGAGCGCGTCGAATTGCGCCTCGCACCGGCGCTCGAAACCCTCGATGAGTTGATCGCAAACGGCAAGTCGGCGACGTTCGATTTCGCCTATGTCGACGCCGACAAGACCGAATACCGCGAGTACGTCGAGCGCTGTTTGACGCTGGTGCGCCCGGGGGGCTTGATCGCCATCGACAACACCCTCTGGAGTGGATCGGTGGCCGACCCGGAGAATCACGAAGCCGATACGCTCGCGCTGCGACGGTTGAACAGCTGGCTGTATTCGCAGGAAGACTACGAATACGACTTGTCGCTGGTGCCCATCGGGGACGGGTTGACGCTATTGCGGGTGGGTTTGTCAACGTAAAGAGGCACTCGCTTTGCTATTCCTTGACCCACTCCGGCCGAAGACGAGTCGGGGAGGGGTGCTCTACCGGTCGCGGACCCGCAGCACGAACACGCCCTCGCGACCGCTCGCCACCACCACCACTCCCGAGTCGAAGAACGGGTAGTTGCTCCACGAGCCGATCGAGCCGCTGATGATGTCGCCCATGCCGAAGTCGGAGCCCCACGGAACGGTGTCGAAGTAGCCGAGCGCCGTCGGGTTCTCGCGATCGGAGATGTCGACCACCCTCAGGCCGCTGCGGTAGTTCGATTGATACATCACGTCGCCGACGATGTAGAGGTTGTGGTCGGTGGCCTCGTTGTCGGTCTGGTAGGTGCCCACCAGAATCGGGTCGTCGAGCTCCCGGACGTCGAAGATCAACGTCCGCGTGCCCTCCACCAGGCCGGAGAACTCATCGAGCTCGTCGTTGAGGTAGAAGTAGCTGTGGTCGTCCGTCAGCCACCCCTGGTGCGAATAGGCCGTGTCGGGGTACTCGCCGCGCGAGATCACCACCGGGTTGCGCTTATCGGTGACGTCGCCGATCGAAAGCGCCGTGCCGTTGGAGCTGAAACAGACCTCGTGGCCGCTGTAGCGCTCGTCGGGGCCCGCGTAGGTGACGCACTGCGAGTCGTGCGACGAACCGGTGCCGCCACCGGTCATGACGTCGGCGAAACAGCCGACGAAGGCGGGCTTTTTCGGGTCCTCGATGTTGATCATGTGCAGCGCGCCGCCGCAGGTTTCGCCGCCGCCGTTGGAGCCGACGATGAAGGCGAAGTCCGAGCCCGGGTTCACGATCATGTTGTGCGCCGAGGTGACACCGGTGTAGGTGGCGTCGGGCGTGAAGGTGAGCGGCGTGCCGGTGAACTCCCGCAGGCGTGTCATGTCGAACACCTGCATGCCGTGCTCGCCGGCGCTGTCGGAGACGATGAAGGCGTGGTCCTTGTCGACCTTGACGTCGCGCCACAGCGAGGCGTTGGCACCGTCGGTCTTGGGTAGCTTGCCGACCCATACCGGGTTGCTCGTGTCGGTGACGTCGATGAACGTGGTGCCGTCGCGCATGCCGACGACGACGTAGTCGCGATCGGTATCGGGGTCGGTCCATCCCCAGATGTCGTTGACGCCGACGCCGCGGCCGCCGCCGATCATGTGGGTCGGCAGGAAGGCGAGCATGTCGACGTTGTCGCACAGGAATGGGCCGGCCTTACCATCGATGCAGGGAATGCCCTCGCCGAGGACGGCGTCGAGGCCGCTGGTCGCCGACAGAACCTCCGTGCGGTTCCAGCCGATATGGTCGCGTTCCATGATCACCGCGGTGCCGGCGCCGTAGTCGTTGCCGGGAACGCCGGTGATCAGCAAGTCGCCGCTCGCCGCGACCGCGGCGGCGAGAATCGAGAACTGCCCGAGGTTGGCGGCGCCGAGCTTGGTCGCTGAATCCCAGCTGGTCAGGCCGCTGCGGGTGAAGTGGTAGACACGGCCGAGGCGCCCCTCGGCGCCGGGCGCGCCGATGAATGCCTCGTCGTCGCCGAAGGCAATCGATGCACCGAAGTAGCTGCCCGGCACCCGATCATACGGCTCGAGGCCGGGAAGCTGGGCCCAGTTTCCCGCCGCCGGGTCATAGAAGTAGAGGCCGACCGCGCCGATCAGGCCGTTGGCACCGGGCGCCCCGACCATGACCTGGCCGCTGTGTATCGCTACCGCGTGGCCGAAATACGCTCCGGCGGCCGCTCCCGAGCCGGTGAGTCGGCCGGCTGGCTCCCAACCGTTATCACCGCGCTCGAAGACGTGCGCCATTCCCGGCGTCGCGCTCGAAGCGTAGCCGGCGAGAAAGAAATCGATCTTGCCGCCCGGCGCGCCGGCGATCGCCCGATCACCGTCGATGGCCACCGACGCTCCGAAGCGCTCGTTGTCGATGCCTTCGCCGGAAAGCGCGGCGACCTGCTGCCAGCGGTCGCCCTGCATCTCGAACACGTACGCAGCGCCGTTACCGCCGGACACCTCGGGTGCGCCGACGATGAGGCGATCGCCGCTGATCCCCACCGAGGTACCGAAAAGGTCGCCGGCAACGCCGTTCGGCGCCTCGATCTTGGCCACCTGAACCCAGCTTCCATCCTGCTTCTCGAAGACGTAGACGGCGCCCGCCCCCATGAGCTCGGCGCCGACGACGAGCCGGTCGCCGTCGATGCCTATCCCGCTGCCGAAGCCGTCGGCGTCCATCGCATCGTCGGCGGAGAGCGCGGCGATCTCGGCCCAGCCGCCCGAGTCGGGGCGGTACACGTACACGTATCCCGGCGTTGCCTGGTTGCCCGGCTCACCGACGAAAACCTCGCCGTCGCCCACGGCGACGCTTCTACCGAAGCTGATTTGGGCATGTGCCGGCGTTGCGCCGGCGGCGAAGATTGCGAATACACCGATAACGATCAGCAGCCTTCTCACGACGTACCTCCGGAGGTTGAAAAGCGTTGTTACGAGGTTACTGCACCGCGGCCGGAAAGATCCCCGGCGGCACCCGTTTGGCAGCGAAGCACGATCGTGCGCT
>JADFNY010000424.1 GCA_022563115.1 Acidobacteriota bacterium
GAATCGCGGGCAGCCGGACTCGAGCCGCCGTAGCCGATGTCGCGCCGCAGGCCGTCGGCGAAGTTGGCGCTTGGAATGTGGCAGCTGCTGCAGGACCGGTCGCCGAGCCCAGGCAAGGCGCGCGTGAAGATCTCCTCGCCACGCAGGGCGGCCGGCGAAGCCTGTTCGTTGAGCGATCCGTCGCGGTTCAGGTAGACGGACGGCAACCAGTCGAACTCGAACATGTAGGCAACCAGCGCGTCGAGCATCATCGGCGTCGGCTCCGGGCCGGCGAACTCGTTGACGACGACGTTGCGGGTGAAGTCGCGCAGGCCGCCGAAACGGCCATCGCGGCCGTAGGGGCCGGTAAACCGGATTCCCCGCAAGCTCGGGATGTCCAACGCATCGGAGCGCCGGTCGTTGAAGAGTGGATTGAAGAAGTGCCCGTCGACATCAGCCCCACCGGGGCGGTCGCTGATGCCGGGGATGAAGAAGCGGCGGTTGATATCGCTGCGATTGTGGCACCGCGCGCAGCTCAACCCGAGGCTGCGCGCCGGATCACCGAAGATCTCCGGTGAATCGAAGAGCATGTCGCCGTAGGCCACCAGAAACAGGTCCTTCTCGTCGATGCCGCGAGCCTCGAAGTTGAGCACCAGCCGGGGTAGAGGATCCTGATCGTTCATGTCGGTACCCGGAGGCAGCCAGGGCGACACCTCGAACGAGCCCAGCGCGGCGATGCGCTCGGGCACGGGGGCCCACGGGCTTCGCGGCGAGAAGCTCGAGGGCTCGTAGTTGGCGACCAGATAGTCCTCGATCTCCTGGCGCGCGGTTGCGAACCGGTCTGAGGTCGTTGCGGTTCCTGGTGCCGTGCCCACCCCGACGCTGCCGACGCTCGATGACATCTCGAGCCATGCGATGCCGAGGTCGTGAGACGCAGAGCGATCGGTTTCGTCGATGAACCCTGCAAAGGCCCGGTACATGCGTTGAGCTTGCCGCAGCGGCTCTAGGGCCTCGCCGGGGCGATGCAGCGCATTTTGGGCCTCGCCCAGCCAGTGGCGCGTCAGCTGTGAGAGAGCGCGCGTCGAGGCTGCGTAGTACGCGGTGGCGTCCTGGGCCGCTATCGCGCGCCGGATCTCGGCCTCGTGGTCGGTATCGCCGAAAACCGAGGCCGGCGCCAGGCCTTCATAGACCGAGTGCAGCGGCCAATCGGGATCCCGGATCGTGTCGAGCTCCGCAGCTACCGCCTGCCAGTCCAGGGGTTCGAGGTTCAAGTAGAAGATGGTGCGCAGATATGCTGCCGGCACCGGATTCCAGGGTTCTTCCCTGACGATGTGCGAACGGGCGACGGGCGGGACAAGCAGCGAAATGATCGCGACTGCCGCCAATGTCCATGTTGCGGCCCTGCGGGCGAGTGCTCTTCCTGACAATCCCGTCGCTGTTTTCATCCGTCGTGAACCCTCTACCATCGAACGCCGCTTCCGAAGCCGACGAAGAAGTCGTCGTCAAGGCCGTTGAGGCCGTAGCCGATCCGGGCGTCGAGTTGAAAATCATTTTCGACCAGGAAGGTGACACCTCCGTTGACGTAGTCCTCGCGAGGTCCCTCCCTGACCACCGTGTAGGTGCCAAAGTATTCGGCGTAGGCGCCCCAGCGGTCGGTCAATCCGATGCCGAGAGCCACCGTAGCCCCGGCCTGATGAAAGCGCTCGTCGACGAGCACGTCGTTTGTGTACGCATAGAAGACGTTCGTGCCCAGGGCCAGCCGCTCGCTCAGATCCCACCCGACCGCGAGCCGCATCTCGGGTTGTAGCTTGTCCTGGCTCAGCAGCGACGAACCGGTCGGCAACGACGTGGATACCAGCACGGCGACCTGGGGACTCCCGAGCCCCGTTTTACCGCCGTTGTCCAGGAGCCGCAGCTTCATTCCGATGGTCGAGTCTTGCAAGCCCTGTTTGCTCGCTGTCTGCGTTCGTAGCCACTGGTACGAGTTGACGCCGAAGCGCAGCTCCAACCTTTCCGCTACACCGACGCGCAGCAGAATCTCGCCGAAGTTGTGGGCGCTTGTGCCTTCGACCTCACCGAAGGTGTATCCCGACTCGAGCTGAAAAACGCCGGGGGCAATGGTGACGGCGCTTTCGGTCGCGTCGGGTCGGTCGGTCACCAGGGGCGCAACGTTGATCGAACCGCTCTCGACCAGTTCGATCGCTTTCGGATAGGCGTTGGCATACCTGAACACTCCGAGAATGTCGGTCTCCTTGCGCAGTCGATCCCCGTGACACGTGGGACAGCGAACGTTCGGGACGAGCTGCGCCGGGGTCGCGGTGAACCACGCGTCAATGCCACGCGCCGCCAGGGCATGCTCCACCGCCTCCATGGTGTTCTGATCGAGCAGCGGCTGCTCACACGACTCGCAGTGCAGGACTGGAATGGGTGTGCCCCAGTAGCGCTGACGCGAGAGGCACCAGTCCGGGCGGTTCTGGAGCATCCCGACGATGCGATTCACCCCGGCGGATGGAATCCAGGTGACGCCGCGTGCCGCGCTCAGCAGTTTTTCACGCAACCCCTCGTGGTCAATGCTGATGAACCACTGCGGGGTTGCGCGAAAGATCACGGGCTCCTTGCACCGCCAGCAGTGCGGATAGGAGTGGGTGATCGGTTTTTCTGCGATCAGGGC
>JADFNY010000098.1 GCA_022563115.1 Acidobacteriota bacterium
CATAACCGCCGCCCCCGGGCGTCTCCACGCGCACGATCGATCCCGCATCTACCCATATGCTTGCCTTGCCTCCCAGGTCGCGGGGCACGCCGTGCGTGATGAGCGTATTCCGCCCGGGCATCCCCGGCTCGCCACCTTCCAGCCCGTACGGCGCGTGCCGGCGACGATCGCTCAAAATGGTGACTTGCGAAGGACATAATGCTTCCAGTTCGCGCACGATCGCATCGCCCCCTCTGAACCGACCTTGTCCGCCCGAGCCGCGTCGGATGGCGTAACGACGGACGCGATACGGGTAGCTGTGCTCGAAGGCTTCGATCGGGGTGTTGAGGCTGTTGGTCATGTGGCAGTGGGTGGCGCTCATGCCGTCGGCGCCGGGTCGTGCGCCCATGCCGCCGGCGGTGGTCTCGTAGTAGGCGAACGGCTCGCCGTCGCGCGGGTCGATGCCGCCGATGGTCAGGTTGCTCATCGTGCCGTAGCTGGCCGCCGGGATGATGTCCGGGATCGCCTTGGAGAGGGCGCCGAGAACGACGTCGACGATGCGCTGCGAGGTCTCGACGTTGCCGCCGGCGACCGCCGAAGGAGGTAGGGCGTTGACGATCGTGCCCTCGGGGGCGATGAGCTCGAGCGGGCGGATGGTGCCGTGGTTGGAGGGCACCGCGAAGGGGACGATGACCCGGAAGCAGTACATCACCGCCGACAGGGTGATCGAATCGACGGCGTTGACGGACCCGGCGACCTGCTCGTGGGTGCCGGCGAAGTCGATGCGGGCCTGGTCGCCGGCAATGGTGATCTCGACGACGATCGGCAGCGGGCCGGTGCCGAGGCCGTCGTCGTCGAGGCAATCTTCGAAGCCATAGGCGCCGTCGGGAATCCGCTGGATCGCCTCGCGCGTCATGCGCTCGGCGTAGTCCTGTTGGTGACCCATGTACTCGACGACGGTATCGACCCCGTACTTGGCGACCAAGCCGAGCAGCCGCCGCGCCCCGGTCCGGTTGGACGCGATCTGCGCGGTCAGGTCCCCCTCGCGCTCCCGCGGCGTGCGCACGTTACAGAGAATCAACTGCATCACCTCGTCGATGGTCTCGCCGCCCCGCACCAGGCGAAGGGGAGGAATGCGGATACCTTCCTGGTAGATCGACCGCGACAGGGGCATCGAGCCCGCGGTGATGCCGCCGACATCGGAGTGATGGGCCCGGTTGGCGACGTAAAACGACGGTGAATCGGCGTCCTCGAGGAACACCGGCTCGACCATCGTGATATCGGGCAGGTGGGTGCCGCCGCAAAACGGGTCGTTGAGCACGACGATGTCGCCGGGGCCCATCGGTACGTTGTCGATCGCCGCAGCCACGGACAAGGGCATCGAGCCCAGGTGCACCGGCATGTGCTCGCCCTGGGCCACCATGTGGCCGGCGCCGTCGAAGATGGCGCACGAGTAGTCGCGGCGCTCCTTGATGTTGGGCGAGAACGAGGTGCGGCACAGGGTGACCCCCATCTCCTCGGCCACGGAGTAGAAGAGGTTGCGAAAGACCTCGAGAGTGACCGGATCCCAGGCGCTCATCGCGGTGCCTCCACGGTGACCGGATCCCCAGCGCTCATCGCGGCGCCTCGCCGGCGTCCGCCGTCAGCGCGGTTCCTGGACCGTTGTCGGTCAATTCGAGGATCAGGTTGAACCATTCGTCGACACGGCAGTCGACACCATCCGGGACGACCGTCGTGGTGCTGTACTCGACGACGAGAGCGGGGCCCGCGAAGCTGTTTCCCGGGCGCAGGAGATCTCGATCAACGAGCTTCGTCGCCATCTCGCGGCCGCTACAGAACATCGCCTGCTCGCCGATTACGGCGGCCGCGGCGTCAGCACCGCCAACGTCGGCGCGGGGCAGATCGATCGTCCGCGCCGAAGCGACGGCGTGGACCCTGACGTTGACCACTTCGGTTGCCCGACGCGGGTCGGCGTAGCCGTAGCGCTGATCGTGCAAGCGGTGGAACGCCGCCTCGTAGTCGTCGCTCACCGGCAGGTTGAGCTCGTATCCCTGGCCCTGGTAGCGAACGTCGACCGATGGCGCCAGAACGAGTTCAGCGGTCGTTTCGCCCTCGGCCGCGAAGTCGGTGCGGGCGCGCTCCTCGAGGACCTGAAGGGACTCGGTCAGGTCGTCGGCGGTGACCTCGGCGCTCGGCCGCAAGAGGGTCTGCGAATAGTCGCGCACGTAGTCGGCGAGCAGCATGCCGAGGGCGGAAAGCGTTCCGGCGCCGCGCGGTACGAGGACGCGCGGGATGCCGAGGTCGCGGGCCAGATCCACGGCGTGCATGGCGCCGGCGCCGCCGAAGCACACGAGGGTAAAGTCGCGCGGGTCGTGACCACGCTCCAGCGAGATGACGCGTATGGCGCGCTCCATCGTGGCGTTGGCGACCCGCAGCACGCCGGCGGCGGCGTCGATCGGCGACATCCCGAGGTCGTCGGCGAGGCGCTCGACGCCGGCGCGGGCCTTCGCCTCGGCGAGGCTCTGTTGTCCACCGAGAAAATGGTCCGCCGACAGGCGGCCGAGGAAAAGATTGGCGTCGGTCACGGTAACCTCCACGCCGCCGTGACCGTAAGCGATCGGCCCGGGATCCGCGCCGGCACTTTGCGGCCCGACCCGCAGCGAGCCCCCCTCGTCGCGACGTGCGATCGACCCGCCGCCGGCCCCGACTGTATGGATGTCGATGACCGGGAGGCGGATCGGAAGGTCGCCGACGGTGGCCTCGGCGGTACGGGTCAATACGCCGGGGCACAGGCACACGTCGGTGCTGGTGCCGCCCATGTCGAAGGTGATGACCTGGTCGAAGCCCGCATGGCGGGCGACCTCGAAGCCGCCCACGGCGCCGCCGGCGGGACCCGAGAGCACCGTTTGAACGGCGTGTTTCCGGACCGCGTCGAGAGAGATCGTGCCGCCGTTGGATTGCATGATCTGCACCTCGCCGGCGTCGAGCTCCTCGGCGAGGCGGCCGAGGTAACGCGACATGACCGGGCCGACGTAGGCGTTGACGGCCGTCGTGCTGCAGCGCTCGTATTCGCGAAACTCGGGCAGGACTTCGTGGGACGCGGTGCAAAAACCCTCGAACCCGGCTTCGAGCGCCTCCAGGGCCGCAATCTCGTGCGCCGGGTTGGCATACGAGTGCAGGAAGCAAACCGCGACCGCTTCGACGTCGAGCTCAACGAGCCGCTCGACCGCCCGGTGCAGCGCCGCGGTGTCGATGGGCTCGATCACGGCGCCGTCCGGCCCGCACCTTTCGGGCACGCCGAGTCGCAGCTCGACGGGGATGATCGGCGGCTGGCGGGTGGCATCGAGGTTGTAGATGTCGGGGCGTATTTGGCGGGCGATCTCCAGGACGTCCTCGAATCCGGCGGTGGTCAGCAACGCCGCCCGGGCGCCGCGGCGCTCGAGCAGGGCGTTGGTGGCAACGGTCGAGCCGTGCACCAAGCGGAACGGTTGCCCTTCGGCCAGACGGGCGAGGCCGGCACGGATCGCCTCGGAAGGGTCGTGCGGTGTCGACGGCTCCTTGTGGATCTGCAAGCCGGAGTCGGTCAGGACGACGAAATCCGTGAACGTGCCGCCGGTATCCACGCCGAGCAGCAGGGCACTCATGCGGCGGACGCGATGGGGTTGGGAGGCGACGGGGCCTCGTCATTCTTCGAACCGTAGACGAAGCGCTCGATCTCACCGTGGATGCGTTCGATGGTCTCGGTTGACGGCGGCGCGGTGAATCGTGAAACGACGAGGACGACGAGGAAGTTGGTGGCCAGCGCCCAGACGCTGTGATGAACGCCGAGAGGGTTGGGGGTGATCACCAGGCCCCCGACGGCGACGCCGAAGAGCGTGACGTACAGCGTTGCCAGGCCGGCCGCGATCCCCGCCAGGATGCCGCGCGCCGTGCGGATGCGCGGTGAAGGCATGCAGACCCCCAGGACGCCGGGAAGCAACTGCAGCGCACCGGACCCCGACAAGGTCACCAGCGTCACCAGGAAAACGTGGGTGCGGATCGACAGGATGTAGGCGACGACCAGCAGGACGGCGATGATCGCGCGGCCGACCCAGACGTAGTGCCGGTCGTCGGCGTCGGGCCGGACATAGCGCTGGTAGACGTCGCGGGTGAGCACCGTCATGTTGGCGTGCAGGATCGAGTCGAGGGTCGACATCGCCGCGGCGGTGGCGCCGGCGAGGATCAAGCCGGTGAGCACCGGGTGGGTGTACTGGAACAACATCAGCGGGAACACCCGATCCGGTCGCTCGAGGCCGGGCATCGCCAGGGCGCCGCCGAGCCCGACCATCGCCGCCGGGATATAAAGCGTCATCAAGTAGATCGGCGTCGTCGCTCCCAGCCACTTGATCACCGTCCCCGAGGTCGCGGTGTAGTAGCGGATCATCATGTGGGGCTGAATGATGATGCCGAACGACAGCGAGATCGTCATCCCGAACCAAATACCGGGCGTGAAGAAGCCCTCCGGGCCGGGCAGGCTGAGCAAGTCAGGTCGTTCAACGGCGAGGCGACGCCAGAGCGCCAGCGGGCCGCCGAACAGCTTGTAGGTGAGCACCAGCGCACCGATCCACACGGCGGTGTACATCCACACGCCCTGCACGACGTCGGTCCAGTACACCGCGCGGAGGCCGCCGACGGCGAGGTAGAAGGCGGCCACCACGAGCAGGATCAGCGTCCCGACCTCGAACGGAATGCGGTCGCCCGAGGCGACCGAGAGGATGTAGCCGAGGCCCTGCGCCTGCACCTGGATGTAGAGGATGGTGAACAACACGGAGACGATCGCGGCCACGACCCGCACCGCCTCGCTCTCGTAGAAGTCGGCGAGCAGGTCGGCCGGGGTCACGTACCCGAAGGCCTTGCCCAGCGCCCAGATCCGGCTGCCGAGCACGTAGGTGATGCCGCCGACGAGAACCGTCCAGGTGCCGGCCTCCCAGAAGCCGATGCCGTGGGTGTAGAAGAAACCGCCGGAGCCGAGAAAGGCGAACGACGAGTGATAGGTGGCGACCACGGTCAGATACAGCACCACGAACCCGGCCTTGCGGCCGTAGAGCAGGAAGTCCTCGAGATCGCCGCTGCTCATGCGGTTGGCAACCAAGCCCAGCACCACCGTCAACGCCAGGTAGAGGAAGATCAACGATGTGGCAACGACCCACGCTTGCATATCAGAGCCGTTGCCGTTGGGCCCAGAACAGGACCCCGATCATGGCCACGTAGACGCCCAGGAGCCAGGCGTACAGGAACGGCACCCCGAGCACCCAGGGTTCAACGCGGTTGGCGAATCGAAACACGATCGGCGGCTGCGCTAGCGCCATAAGGCCGAGAAACGCGATCACCGCGATCCAGCCGTGGCGGCTGCGAGGCAGGAAGTGGCTCTGCTTGACGGGCATCGGCATGGTCGGCGGCGGGCTCAGCGACCGTCCGTTCGACGCCGTTGCTGGGCCGCCGGCTGTTGTTGCGCCGCCGGCTGCTGCTGTGTCCCCGGCGGCGGCTGCTCCTCTTCGTCTTCCGGTAACTTCGCCGGCCGCGGCCTGTCGACCTTGAAGGTCACGCCGCCGGCAAAGGCGTCCTTGGTGCGGTTGATCTCGTGGTTGCCCTCGAGGAGGTACTCGAGCAGCGCCTTGTCCCATTGCAGGCCGGCGGTGGCGACCATCTGGAGCCATTCGCCGTAGGCGGTTTCGTCGGGAGCCTCGGTGGTACCCGACCACACGGTCACGTGCGGATTCGACATCGTGCCGTTGCGCCCGGTGCCCCCCACGATCGGCGTGTAAATCAGCACGTCGTCGGTGAAATCGAGCTTGAAGGTCTCGGGATCGAAGGCGAACGCGTAGCGCCTGTAGCGGTCATAGGCGCGGACGTTGAGCGCCCGGATGTCCTCGACGGCGTTGATCTTCGCGGTGATGCGGTCACGAATCTCGAACGCGGCGTCCTTGTGATCGGGGTAGCGCGGGTCGTCGAGGTAACTGAAGCCGGGCATGAACCAACCGCGCATGCCCCACCAGCTGCGACTCTCGGTGGCCCGCGTGCGCACCCAGCCGGCGTACTCGGAAAACAGCTGCACCCACTCGTGCGACGGATACCCGTGCGGGTTCAGGAAGATGTCGGGGAGCCAGGTCTCCCAGAGCTTCGGGCGTATGTTCGTCTCCGGGTACATCGGGTCGGGGCTGCCTTGCCCCGACGTCACGTCGACGCCGAGCGCTCCCAGGTAGCCGGCGTGCAGCATGTGATCCGGGGTGATCTGGTACAGGTCGTAGGCGAGCTGGGCGCCGTCGGGGTTGGTGATCGGGTGGACGACGATGTTGACCTTGTCGAGGACGTCGGGGTACTCGTCGCCCATCAATACGATCTCGGCGAGCTTCAGCACGTGGCTGGTCGAGGACACCTCGTTGGCGTGCTGGCGGGCCGAGTAGATCACCGTCGGCTTGAGCGTGGTGGCCTTGGCCTGCGACCAGTGACTGCCCTCGAGCGGCGCCATGATGTCGAGCGCCCAGATCTGCTTGCCGAGGTAGCTCTCGCCGATTTGATAGGCCGTTGCGCTGGGAAACGTCTGCATCTTGGCGAGCACCTCGTACGCTTCGCCCGGGGGCATCGGCGTGTCCCATTGCACCAGCGGGCCGTTGCGCCAGGTGTCGTCGTCCGGCAGCCATTCGGCGATGTCGGGTAGTGGGGTGGGGGAGCCGTTGTCGGGGAGCGCGGCGACGACCTCGGTTTGGGCGCTGCGCTCGTGCTCCCAGCCCACCGTCAGGTCGATGGCGCCGAGCCCGTGGAAGGTGAGGCTGTGTGGATACAAACCCGCCGCGCGCAACTCCCCGGCGTTCTTGATGATGGCGGTGACCTGCTCGGCGTTGGTGATGCGGGCGTCGATGCGGTTGGCGTTGGTGCGGCGGGCGAACTCGGCTCGCCGATCCTGCTCGAAATCGACCTTGACGTAGAAGCCGAGTTTCTCGATGCCCTCGAAGCCGTCGCGTACAAAGGCTTCCAACGGTTCGGGGCGGTCGATTGTGACCTCGAGGATGTCGCGCTCGAGCTCCGCGGGGCGCGCGCCGCGCTCGGTGTACTCGACGACGACGCGCGGTCGTGGTGCACCGAAACCGGTGAAGGTGATCTTGGCGCTGCCGGCGGCGCCGTCGGCCTTGGGCCGCACGATCGGGATAACGCGCCCCGGATAGTTGAGCGCCTGGCCGCGCGCCAAACGGCCGAGAACGTCGAAGAAGTGCAGGGTGCCGAAGTAGATCTCCTCGTGCAGCGCCTCCATCGAGGCGATCTGCTCCTTGTCGACGCCGACCTGGTAGTCGGGCTCGCTCAGCGTGACGTCGATACGGAGCTCGCCGAAGTGTGGTGCGTCGGAGGCCCGCGGCTTGCCCTCGCCGTTGGCCATCACGTAGTCGTAGATGCGCATCAGGGTGTCGCCCTGGAAGTGATCCCAGAACGCTTCCACGTCGGTAACGATGCGCTCGTCGATGACGGTGTCGCCACCGATCTCGGCGCGGATCCAACCGGTGGTAACCCGCGCCTTCTCGTAGTCGGGAAAGCGGTCGAAGTAGTCGCGCAGGACCCAGCGTGGCTCGAAGGTCTCGCGCAGGATCTCTTCGCCGCCCGCCCCGGTGGCGATGACCTCGTAGGCGGGAGCGTCCTTCGACATCTTCTCGAAGGTGATCTGCTCGAGATCGAGGCCCAGATCGCGGGCCAGGATCTCGTCGATGGGGAAGATCTCCAGGAGCCAGCGGGTCGGCGTGTACATGGCTTGCTGCGGCCATTCCTCGGGGGCGCCGACCTCGGCAAAGCGGATCCGGATACTCTGTACCGCCTGGCCTTCCAGCCGCGGCCGGATGCGATCGTAGAGCCAGCTATACCCCTGCTTGTAGGCCGAAAGCACCGAGATATCGGACGACTCGGAGGCCCCCGCTGCTCCCAGCTCTTGGCGCACCCGCGCGGCGATGTGCTGGCGGATCTCGGGGGGCTCGCTCAACAGAGCGAGCAACGTCACCGGCTCGCCCGGTCGCACGGCGGGCAGCACCTCGGCGTTGAAGCGTTGCCAGAAGGCGTCGACCTCGGAGGGGATCTCGATCTCCTCGTCGATGAGCAGCTTGGCGTTCTGCACGTCGATGTTGCCGATCTCGACCTCGATCGTGTCGGCCTCGAAGAGCTCGGCGGCACGCTCCAGGACGTAGTCTTGGAGCGCCGGGTCGGTCTTTTCGGTGTGGACGCTGACCTTGACGCTCTCGAGATCGAGCCCGTCGAGACGTGCTGCCAACGTCTCGAGCTTGTAGAGAGCGGTGGCCGCTTGCCCGATAGGCGAACGGCTGGAGACGGCGCGCCACATCGCCTCTTCGACGTCCTCGACCGTGGGCCTGTCCTTGCCGCGTTCCCACAGATACGGAAGCCGGTCGCCGATCTGGCGGATGGCCCGATCGAGGCCGGCATCGTCGGCGCCGATCACCACCAGCGCGGTGTTCTCGTCGAAGGCATCGTGAACGACGCTGATCCAGCCCTGGCCGGCCTCTAGCTCGGGGATGATGATCGTCTGGTCATCGACGAGCCGCTGAACCAGCGGGTGGTCGCGCCCGATGAGCACCAGCGGCGGTTCGTTTTCCGGGTCGTCGACGGCCGCGGCAGACAAGGCGATCGGAATGGTGACGCCGGCGGCCTCGAGGCCGAGCCGCGCCGCCAGGTCGGCGGTCGCGGCGCGCGAGTCGCCCACCGGGCTGAGGATAACGTCGACCCGATCGGGAATCAGGTTGCTGTCGGTGTCGGAGAAGAACCCCTGATTGCTGTAGAGATTCGAGAGATCGAGGTCGGCCTTGTTGCCGCCTCCCGGGCGACGACCGCCGCCACCCTCCGCTGGGTCCGGGTTGATGACCCAAACGACGCGCGGGGACGCTCCCGGCTCTGCGACGGAGATACGGAGAAGTCTCAGACCGTCGAAGCGGAGCGAGGGTGGGGCGCCTTGTTCGTCCGCCCCCTCCGACTCCTCCGTTGCCGCGGCGGCGTCTTGGTCCTCGGGCCGCTGTTCCGCCGCGGCGTCGCCTTGGCCCTCGGGTCGTTCGTCCGCCGCCGCGCCGCCCTGATCGTCGGGTTGTTCGCCCACCGTAGCGCCGCCTTGGCCCTCGGGTCGTTCGTTGACGGCCGCCTCGCCGGAGGGGTCGGCGACGTCGGATTCATGGAGCACGCGGAGCGCCTCATCGAGCGTTCCCGGAGGCACCGTCACCTCGACGTCGAGCCGATCGAGCCCGGGGGTGTCGGCGCGCACCACCAGGCGTCGGACGGAGACCGCCGTGGCATCGATCGAGGCGGCGCCCAGGCGCTCGCGGATCGCCGTCGTCACGCTCTCGAGGGTGGCGCCGTCGGGGGCCCAGATATGCGGCAGGCGGCCGGCGAGGGCGAGGGCGGCGGCATTCATCCCGGCGTCGTCACCGCCGGCGACCAGAACAACCCGAGCGTCACGCGCCAGAAGCGTCACCGTGCCGAGGCCGGGCTCGAGAGCACTCGCCAGCGCATTGGAGAGGGCGTCCGCTTCGATCGATCGGAAGCCGATGGCGATGACCGGCGCGCCGGCCCCGAAAGGCTCTTCGGCGCGAGGGATCGGCAGATCCATCGACAAGGTCTCGTAGCCGAGCCGAGCCGCAATGTTCGCCGCCGCGACGACCTCGACGTCGCTGGCCGCGGTCGGTAGCGCCAGCCGGGCGCCAACGAAGTCGAGGTGGCCGTCGATCACCAGCTCGCGGCCCGTCGCCGCCGCCACCTCGGCGCCGATCCGGGCCTTGATCCGCTCCTCATCGACGACGATGGGCGCGACCACGGCGGCTGCCACCAGCAGCAAGACGAACGCGGCGACCGAATAAAGAATTTTCTTCAAGGTTTCCCCTGAACGTGACTTGCGGCGATCCAACCACGGTTGCCCGGAGGCTCGCCGTCGACACTGGTTGCACGGTGCCGCGAATTGGTTAATCTAATCCCTCGGCTGAGCGAGTCCAAGGGCGCTGCCGAGAGCGGGCGGGAGGCGCCCGAAAACAAACTGAAGGCCGTGGCATGGGAGACGTCGTCAACCTCACCCGGTACCGCAAGGCGCGTGCCAAGCTGAGCAAAGAGCGGCGCAGCGCCGAGAACCGGGCACGTTTCGGGCGCAGCAAGCGCGAACGCGACGAGGCGCGCCATACCGAGGAACGCCGCCAACGGGAGCTCGACGGCAAAGGCCTGGACCTCGGCCGCTCGGCGGACGAACCGCCGAGCACAAGCTGAGACGGGGACGTCGCGACGGCCGCGGCCTC
>JADFNY010000099.1 GCA_022563115.1 Acidobacteriota bacterium
TACAGCATCGGCGGCGCCGGGACCTCACCACCGTAGCGTGAGATCACCAGCGGCGCGTCGGAGCCTCGATAGGTGGCGATGAGATCTCTCAGCATGTCGGCGCTCACGAACGGCATGTCGGCGAGCATGATCACGACCGCATCGATGCCGTCGGGCAGCGCGTCGACACCGGCTCGCACCGACGTATGGATGCCGGTCTCGTGGTCGGCGTTGAATACCGTCCTGCAGCCGAGCCCGTCGATCTGGGCCTCGGCATGCTCCCGCTCGTGGCCGGTGACGACGACGATCGGATCGAAGCCGGCGGCGACGGCGGTTTTGGCGGCGCGGCGCAGCACCGTTTCGCCGTCGATTTCGATCAGCATCTTGTTCTCGCCCATGCGAGTGGAGGAGCCGGCGGCGAGCAGGAGGACGCCGACGCGGGCGTCGCCACGGGGAGGCAGCCCGCCGTTGCTCGGCGGCGCAGCATCGTCACGTGGGGGCAGCCTGTCGTTGGGCGGGATCATAGCATCGTCACACGCGGTCATGGATCGGAGCTTCCCGGTTCTTGAGATGGCCCGGCGAGCGTCCGGAACGCACCGCCAGTAGCTCGGAAACGACGGCGAGGCCGACCTGCTCGGGTCCCTCGGCGCCGAGATCGAGACCGATGGGTGCGAAGATGCGCTCGCGGTCGTGTTCGGCTGCCTCCTCGGCGATTTCCTCGCACCGCGCGCGGGGGCCGAGGAGACCGAGGTAGGGGATGGGGGCGGCGAGGAAACGTCGGGCCCACGCCTTGTCGCGGGCCAGATTATGGGTTTTGAGGACAACAAAGGTATCGGCGCCGACGGGTATCTCGAGGACGTCATCGGGGAGCGCCTCTACGAGTCGCCAGGCGGTCGGGAAGCGCTCGGTTAGCAGATATGCTGGTCGATGATCGATAACCAACACCCGGAATCCGGCGTCGGCGGCGCTTCGCACCATCGGCATGGCGTCGTCGCCGGCGCCGCAGATAACCAGATACGGCGGCGGCTCGAAGACCTCGATGAAGGCGCGCACGCCGTCCACCAGCACGGTACGCGACACTCCTGCGTCGGCGGCGTCGTTGGCGGCGGCCAAGAGCGCTTCGTCGACCCCCGCGTCGCCCGTGCTGGCGGCGAGCTTGGGGTTGGAGCCGAGGATCAGCATGCGGCCGTCGATCGAGGTCTCGGTACCCGCGGTGGTTCCGCTCGTCGTGCCGAGCACGGTGACCGCGGCAAAGGCGTTGTCTTGGGCCAGCAGGTTCCGCAGCCGGCCGGCAGCCTCGGCAAAACCCGGGCGAGTCGCCGGAGCGACGAAGATGTCGACCTCGCCGTCGCAGCCGAGCCCCAGGCCCCAAAGCGCCTCGTCATCGTCACCGGTCTCGTAGTGCAACAGCCGGCATTCGCCGTCCTCGATCACGGCGAGGCCGGTCTGGCGAACGTCCTCTTCGAGGCAGCCGCCGCTGATGCCTCCCAATGTCGAGCCGTCGTCGGCGATCAGGAAGCGGGCGCCCGGTCGGCGGTAGGCCGAGCCGGAGATCTTGACGACGCAGGCGATGGCGGCGTCTTGGCCGGCCGCCGTGAGCTCGGCGAGCCGGTCGAGGATCGCGTTGGTCTCCTGCCAGTGCTTCACCGCCGCACGATGAGCCGGTCGCCCGACGCCGAAAGCACGAGACGACCGCCGTAGGTGTTCCACCAGGCCACCCAGCTGTCTCGGTCCACGTAGTTCTCCTCGGTCAGGGTGGCGATTTGCTCGATGATCGACCCGAGGCTGTCGCCGCGCAACTCAGGGGACAGCAAGCCGTCAACGATCATGTTCCCGAGGGCGCGGCGGAAGCCGCGTTCCTTGGCGCCGCGGCCGTCCAGGTCAGTCGCCTCGATCCTGAAATTGAGGTCGTGCGGCGGGATGAGGACCGTCCCGAGGACGTAGGTGCCGACCGGTTCGCTTTCCAATATCCAACCGCGGCCGGCGTAAAACCAGTACTCCTCGGCGGTCAGCAGCATGGCTTCGTCGTGGATCGGCTCACCGGCTTCCATGGCGCTGGCTACCACGATGAGACGATCCTCTTCGTCCGACCAGAGCACGAAATCGCTGCGCGGCTCCCACCACCCGGTCCATTCGGCGTAGGTATCGAACTCTTCTCCGGTGATCCGCTCGAGCTGGTCCATGGCGCGCTCGGCGGAGTCTTTGTCGAGGTCGGTACCCGCTAACCACATGATCAACTCGCTTACCGCCTGCCTGATCCCGGCGTTCTTCTGTTGCGGGTTCTCGAGCGTGACGACCGCGATACGGAAGCAGATATTGGGATCGACGGCGAGGCGGCCGAGGCGCTCCTGGCCGACGTCGATCACGTTGGTGAGCCCGGAAAAGGCGTCCCAGAACCAGTACTCCATGGCGTCGAGGGTGCGCAACTCGCGGCAGCGCGCGCCGAGCGGTTGTTCCTGGGCGAACGCCGGCGCGGCCGGCAACAGGATCAATCCGGCGACGAACGCGGCTGGCACGACGGTGCTGGACATGGATTCAGGGTGCGTGGGGTCCTGCTAGAGCTTACCGGTTGCGGCCGCTGCCGGCGCCGCCCATCGGGCCGGTGAGATTGGGCATCATCCTGAGGGTCTGCATGATCCGGTAGGTCGTCGGGTTTAGACCCCACAACCGGTCCTCTGCATTGATATCCTCGAACCAGATCAGCGGCGCGAGCTCCTCGGGTCGACGCTGCGGGCCGTCGCCGCCGGTCGCGGCGGCAAGAAAGCGCTCGGCGCCGGCCACGCGGGCGCGCCAGGGGCCGCTCCAGGCGTGGAACTCTTCGGCGTTGCCGGCGACGTAGTAGATGTCGTGCAGCGTCCAGCCGATCGCCGCGGCTGTCAGCTCGACGTCGACCAGGGTGCCGCCGGTCAAACCGACCAGAGCGCTGGCGCCGACCTCGGTGGGGACGATCGTGCGGATCTCGACGTTCTCGTAGCCGAGGTCCATGTCGCGCATGACGACGTAGACGTCCTGGATCGAGGGCTCGGGTGGCCGAGCGCTGGCGCTCGATGCCTGGCCCTGCGCCGGGCCCCCGTAGGCGAGCGCCGACACCACGACGATCGCTAGAAGAAACGCGGTGATGGCTGCGTTGGAGGGTAAAATTCTCACGAAATCAGGCTATCACAAAAGGTCAGTGCCACGCTCGGCGGCGCGGTCCTGAAAATCACCGGATCTGCCCAGCCGGCGGCGTACTACGAGCCAGAGTAGCGCCCGTCACTCCCAGATCCCCAGCAGCATCTTGACGTCCTCCGTCGCCATGGTGCGGGGGTCCCAGGGTGGGCTCCAGATCAGCTGGATGTCGACGTTGTCGACCTCGTCGAGGTCCAGAACACATCCGTGCACGGCGGCCATGATCTGCGGGCCGACAGGGCAGGCGGGGGAGGTGAGCGTCATCTTGACGTTCACCTGTTTTTCGGGCTCGTCGATCTCGACGTCGTACACCAGCCCCAGGTCGACGATCGAGACGTTCATCTCGGGGTCGGTGATCGGCCGCATGGCCTCGATTACTTCTTCTTTGTTCGGCAACGCCATCGGTACCTCCTTCAGGATTTTTTGGTTACGATCTCGATATCGCGATCGGCCTCGACCTCACCAACGAGGTCGTAGTCGTACTCGGCCAGGGCCTGCTCCAGCGTCATCCAGGCGAGCAGCGCGCACTTGATCCGCACCGGGAACTTCTTGACCCCCTCGAGCGCTTCGAGGTCGCCGGGGTCGAACCCCTCGGGCCATTCGGCGCCCTTCATGACCGATTGAAACGTCTTTTTCAGCGCCAGCGCATCCTCCAATGAGGCGCCCTCGAGTTGTTGCGCCAGCATCGAGGCGGAAGCGACCGAAATCGAGCAGCCGCGCGGATCGATGTGCAGGCCGCGGATTCGGCCGTCGGCGATGTCCAGATGCATGACCAGCTCGTCGCCACACAACGGGTTGTGCCCCTCGACCTCGACGTTGGGGTCGTCGACGGCCTTCGCCCCGTGCGGGGTGCGGTAGTGGTCGAGGATGACCTCGCGGTACAGCTCGTCGAGCCCGGCCACGGTCACAGTCCGAAGACTTTGCGGGCGGCGAGCAACGAATCGATCAGCGCGTCGACGTCGTTGCGGTCGTTGTAGATGTAGAACGAGGCCCGCGCCGTGGCGACGACACCGAGCCGGTGCATGAGCGGCTTGGCGCAGTGGTGCCCGGCGCGGATCGCAACGCCGTGCTGGTCGACGATCGTTCCGAGGTCATGGGGGTGGATGTCGGTGTCGATGAACGACACCAGGCCGCAACGATCGACGGGATCCCGGGGGCCGAAGAACCGGATGAACGGCAGCTCGGCGAGGCGCTCCATGGCGTAGGAGATGATGTACTTCTCATGCGCCCGGATGTTCTCCATGCCGATGTCCATCAGGTAGTCGGTGGCGGCGCCGAGCCCGACCGCATCGGCAACACTAGGGGTCCCGGCCTCGAACTTGTGCGGCACCCCTGCCCAGGTGCTCCGCTCCAGGGTGACGTTGCGGATCATCTCGCCGCCGCCGAGAAACGGATCCATCTCTTCGAGCAGGTCGCGGCGGGCCCACAGCACGCCGATGCCCATTGGGCCGAGCGCCTTGTGGGGCGAGTAGGCGTAGAAGTCGCAGTCGAGGGTCTCGACGTTGACCGGCCCGTGGGGCGCGCTCTGGGCGCCGTCGACGAGCACCAGGGCGCCGACGGCGCGGGCGGCGCAGGCGATCGTGCGCACCGAATTGATCGTCCCCAGGGCGTTGGACACGTGGCCCATGCAGACGAGCTTCGTCTTGTCGGTGATGTATTCATCGAGGCGATCGGTGCGCAGGTGCCCGTCGTCGTCGATGTCGATGAAGCGAAGCTTGCAGCCGGTGTCTTTGGCGAGCAGTTGCCAGGGCACCAGGTTGCTATGGTGCTCCATCACCGTGAGGACGACTTCGTCATCCTCTGCCAGGAACTTGCGGCCCCAGGCGTGGGCAACGAGATTGATCGACTCCGTCGTGTTGCGGGTGAAGACAATACTGGTGGGATCGTCGGCGTGGATGAATCGGCAGACCTTGCGACGGACTTCCTCGTAGGCTTCGGTCGCTTCTTCCGCGAGGCAGTGGACGCCGCGGTGAACGTTGGCATTGGTGTGGCTGTAGTGGTGGCTGATCGCATCGATGACCGACTGTGGTTTCTGGCTGGTGGCGGCGTTGTCGAGGTAGACGAGGGGCTTGCCGCGAACCTTGCGCCGCAGGATGGGGAAATCCTGTCGAATGCGCTCGACATCGAGCGGCGTCGTTTCGGCCTGGGTGTCGACGGGGTTCATCGCCGCGGTCTCTACCAACTGTCGTCGGCGCCGACGTCGTCGTCACCGCGGTCCTTGAGGGCTACGTGGATGCGACCGTCCTTCTCCATGACCGGGAAGGTCTCGATCGGTGCGGCCGCCGGCATGGCGAGAACCGCGCCGGTGCGGATGTCGAACTTGGCGCCGTGGCGCGGGCACACGATGGCGTACTCCTCGAGGTCGCCGTCGCCGAGCGGGCCGTCGTCGTGTGAGCACAGGTCCTGAACGGCGTACAGTTGGCCGTTGGCGCGCGCCACCGCAACGCGGTACGCCGCGACCTGGAACGTCTTGACCTCACCGTCGGCGATCCCGTCGGCGTCCGCGACGTCGATCCACTTCCTGGTTTCTGTTGTCGTCTGGCTCATCCGCCTATCTCGTTTGCAGCTTGTCGCGGACGTAGTCCCACAACCGGGCGTGCATCGCCTTGTCGTCGATGCGGTCGAGCACCGGGGCGAAGAAGCCCTCGACGATGATGCGCTCGGCGGCGCGGCGCGACATTCCGCGGGTCATCAAGTAGAACACCTGCTCCTCGTCGATCGGTCCGACGGTGGCACCGTGGGTGCAGCGCACGTTCTCGTTGAGGATCTCCAGCTCCGGGATCGATTCAGCGCGACATTCCTTGTCGAGCAGCAAGTTGCGGTTTTCCTGGTAGGCCTCGCTGTCGGGGGCGTCGATATTGATGCGGATGAGGCCGGTGTAGGCCGACCGCGCCGAGTTCTCGAGGACCACTTTGAAGTCGAGGTCCGAATAGGTATGGCCGTGCACGTGAATTTGCTCGGTGTGGTTGTCGAAGTGCTGCGAAGCATCCCCGAACAGAATGCCGATCATCTCGGAGTAGGCGTTGGCGCCCCGCAGCTCGGTGCGGACGTCGGTCTTGTTGTAGAGGCCGCCGAGGCCGATCCCGACGCTCACCGCCTGGGTGTCGCGACCGAGGTGAAACTTCTGGGTGTAGTGCGAGCGCGTCCGGGGGCCCCAGTTCTGCACGTTGACGTACTGGAGCCGCGCGTTCTTGCCGACGCTCGCCTCGGTGACGGCGTGGGCGATGACGCGCGGTGAGGCGCCGTTGGTGGAGGCGTCGGGGGCGCTGCCGTACTCATCGATCATGATCGCCGAAGCGCCCTCTTCGAGCACGACAAGGGTGCGCGGGAAGACTGCCGCCAGGTCCTGGCCGCTCTGATACAAGGCGTGCACCGGGGTGCCGATCTCGACGCCGGCCGGCACGTACAGAAAGACGCCGCCGGAAAACAACGCCGCATTGAGCGCCGCGAACTTGCTCTCCTCGATCGGCACCTGCTTGCCGAGGTGTTTCTCGACGATCTCCGGGTGCTGTTGCACGGCGGTTGAAAGGTCGCAAAGGATCACGCCGGCGTCGCGCCATTCGTCCTCGAGGGCGAACACCGGAGCCTGTGCGTCTTGCTGAATCAGCAGCCCGGCGAGGTTCTGGGTCGCCTCGGAAGAGAACTTGTCGGATAGCGCCATCACGGCGGCCGGGTCGACCGCTCGCCCTTCGCCGCCGTCCGGCAGCAGCGGGTTGACCTTGTCGATGAGGAACTTCTCGGGCTCGGTGTAGCGCCACAGGTGGACGACGCGGTCGGGCAGCGGGGCTTCCTCGTAGCTGTCCCAGGCTTGCAGCCGCCAGCGCTCCAACCAGTCGGGCTCGTTACCCGCCCGGGCGATCGCGCGGGCGGCATCGGCCCCAATCGTTGCCGTACTCATGTGTATCGTCTCGTGGGTTCATGCCGTTTTCCGCCCCTGGAAGCCCAGCGGCTGGGGGAGCGGCCGGTGCCCGGCCCGGGAGGCCGGGCACCGGTTCTCTTGAGAACTCGATGATGTCTGCGGCTTAGCCGACCGAGCCTTCCATCTCCAACTGGATCAGCCGGTTGAACTCGACCGCGTACTCCATCGGAAGCTCCTTGACGAACGGCTCGATGAAGCCGTTGACCACCATCACAAGGGCCTCCTCCTCGGTCAGGCCGCGGCTCATCAGGTAGAAGAGCTGCTCGTCGCCGACCTTGGATACGCGGGCTTCGTGCTCGACCTGCACCTGTTCCTCGGCGATTTCCATCGTCGGGTAGGTGTCGGAGCGCGAGTTCTCGCCCATCAGCAGGGCGTCGCACTCGACGTGTACCTTCGATCCGACGGCGCCGGGGTAGACCTTCACCATGCCGCGGTAACTGGCGCGGCCGCCGTCCTTCGAGATCGACTTCGAAGTGATGCGCGAGGTCGTGTTCGGCGCCACGTGGTAGATCTTGGCGCCGGCGTCCTGGTGCTGGCCGTCGCTGGCGAAAGCGATCGACAGGATCTCCGCGTGCGCCTTTTCGCCGACTAGGTACACGCAAGGGAACTTCATCGTCAGCTTGGAGCCGAGGTTGCCGTCGACCCACTCCACCGTCGCGTTCTCGTGCGCCACGGCACGCTTCGTCACCAGGTTGTAGACGTTCTTCGACCAGTTCTGGATCGTGGTGTAGCGCAGGTGTGAACCCGGCAGGGCGAAGAGCTCGACCACCGCCGAGTGCAGCGAATCGGCCGCGTAGGTAGGTGCCGTGCAGCCCTCGATGTAGTGCACACGGCAGCCCTCGTCGGCGATGATCAGGGTACGCTCGAACTGCCCCATGTTCTCGGCGTTGATGCGGAAGTAAGCCTGCAGCGGAATGTCCACCACGACGCCCTTTGGGATGTAGACGAACGAGCCGCCCGACCACACCGCCGAGTTGAGCGCCGCGAACTTGTTGTCGGTTGGCGGAATGGCCGTCGCCCAGTACTCCTTGACGATGTCCTCGTACTCGATAAGGCCGTCATCCATGGAGAGGAAGATCACCCCCTGCTTCACCAGCTCTTCCTGCAAGGAGTGGTAGACGACCTCCGAGTCGTACTGCGCCGAAACACCGGCGAGGAACTTGCGCTCGGCCTCGGGGATGCCGAGGCGGTCGAAGGTGTTCTTGATGTCCTCCGGCACGTCGTCCCAGGTCTTGCCCTGCTCTTCGACCGGCTTGAGGTAGTAGTAGATGTTGTCGAAATCGATCGCGTTGAGCAGGTCGACGTCGCCCCAGTTGGGCATCGGCTTCGAAAAGAAGACATCGAGCGCATCGTGGCGGAACACGCGCATCCAATCGGGCTCGTTCTTGATTTCAGAGATCTGCTCGACAACCTCGTGGTTGATCCCTTTCTCGGCCTTGAAGACGGGCTTTTCGGGATCGTGGAAGCCGTACTTGTAGTCGTCGCTGATGTTTAGTTCGGGGCGGTTCACTTCGGTCTCGGGTGCCATTGGTCCTCCTAGGCCTGGGCCGCTTCGGCGGCGGTGGCGGCGTCGGTGTCGTGAAACAGTTCCTGCTCGATCCACTCGTAGCCCTTTTCTTCGAGGGCCTCGGCGAGCTCGATACCGCCCGTGCGGACGATCTTGCCGTCCATCATCACGTGCACGACATCGGGCTCCACGTAGTTGAGCATGCGCTGGTAATGGGTGATCAGCAGTATCGCGCGCTGCTCGGAGCGCAGCGCGTTGATGCCCTCGGCGACCGTCTTGAGGGCGTCGATGTCGAGGCCGGAGTCGGTCTCGTCGAGGATGCAGAGGGTGGGCTCGAGCACGAACATCTGCAGGATCTCGAGACGCTTCTTTTCGCCTCCCGAGAAGCCGTCGTTGACGTAGCGGGAAGCGAACGACGGGTCGACGCCCAGCAGGTCCATGGCCTTGTTGAGGTTGACGCGGAACTCGCGAACCGGCACGTCGCCGCCCTCCGCGCGCGCCTTCAGCGCCGAGTGCAGGAACTTGGAGACGGTGACGCCGGGGATCGCCATGGGGTACTGGAAGGCGAGAAACATGCCCAGGCGGGCGCGCTCGTCGGTGTCCAGGTCGAGCACGTCCTCACCCTTGTACTTCACCGAGCCCTCGAGTACCTCGTAGGCGGGGTGCCCCATGACCACGTTCGCCATGGTGCTCTTACCGGAGCCGTTACGTCCCATGATCGCGTGGACCTCGCCTTCGTTGATGGTTAGGTCGACCCCGCGAAGGATCTCGTTGCCGTCGATGGCAACCTTCAAGTTCTGGACCTCGAACAGAGGCTGGCCGTTGTCGCTCATCTTGCTTCGCTACTCCGGTTGCGCGTTGTCGCTGATTTGAAAGAGCCTCTGATCGACCGGGCCGGTGATGCCCAGCGGGATGTTGAGTTTCCTTTGGACCTCGGATTCTTCGCACATGACGTCCATCAGACTTATAGATTCCAATGTCTCGGTGACCAGGCTGGACAGCGTCCACCACACCGGCCGCAGGGCGCACGACGTGGTGTGCACACAGATATCCTCGGCACCGGTGAAGCGGTTGCAGTACTTGACGTCGAAAAGTTCGGGGGAGAACACCCGCAGAATGTCCGCCAGGCTGATCTCCTCCGGGGGGTTCGCGAGCACGAAGCCGCCCTTGCGACCGCGCACGCTCTCGACCAGCTCCGCCCGCCGCAACAGGTTGAGCAGCTTGCCGGCGTACTCGGTCGAGATGCCTTCGTTTTTGGCGACGAGCGCAACAGAAACCGGCTCGTCAGTTTGTGCGAGCGCCAGCTGCAGGATGCAGCGGAGCCCGTACTCTTCCATCGCCGTGACCTTCATGAAGCGACCTCGTGCGAGTCTGAGAAGCGGTTTCAGCGTCGGCCAGCGTCGCCGCCGCGGATGCCATAATCAGCGTCGGTCGACGTCGCCGCCGCTGGTGTCACGTAGGGAATAATAAGAAAACCTGAAAGAAAAGTCAACTTTATCGAAAGGACAAAATCGTGCCCCCCCGACAGGTCGAAACGGAGCCTCTGGACGCCCCGCTAGATGATCGGCCGCGTGGCGTAGTGGTTCCAGCTGAACACCTGCTTGATGGCCATCGACAGGTCGAAGCCGCCGAGCTGCACCTCCAAGAGCGACTGGTTGAAGGCAGCCGGAAACACCGCGTGTCCTTCGAACTCCTCGTTCCACG
>JADFNY010000100.1 GCA_022563115.1 Acidobacteriota bacterium
GAGAACCGCGATGGTAACCAGGAGGATCAGCAGCACGGCGATGCCGTTGGCCGCTTTCCTCTCGATCTCTCGGATCATGGTCGACCCTCCTCGTTGATGTGATACCTAAGTAATATCATATTAGTATCAGTCTATGCAAGTTGTTCCGCGGCGGCTAAGTTTCTTCGTGATGATTTTCTTCTCCGATAGCTTGCTTGCTGGCAAGGTGGCGCTGATCACCGGCGGCGGCACTGGCTTGGGCCTGGCGATGGCGCGCGCCTTCGGTGCCGTCGGCGCCAAGCTGGTGATCGCCAGCCGCAGCAGCGAGCACGTCGAGGAGGGCGCTGAAACGCTGCGGGCGGCAGGAATCGAGATTTTGCCGCTGGTCTGCGACGTGCGCGATCCCGACCAGGTCGAAACCATGGTCGGCACCGCCGTCGGTCATTTCGGTCGCGTCGACGTGCTGGTCAACAACGCCGCCGGCAACTTTTTGGTGCGCGCCGAGGACCTGTCGCCCGGCGGCTGGAAGGCGGTCACCCGCATCGTGCTCGACGGCTCGTGGTTCTGCTCGCAGGCGGTGTACCGGTGCATGAAGGAACAGGGCGCCGGCAACATCCTCAACATACTTGCCACCTACGCCACGGGCGCCGGCACGCTGACGGTTCATTCGGCCGCCGCCAAGGCCGGCGTGCTGGCGCTGACCCGCACGCTGGCGGTCGAATGGGCGGACGCCGGCATCCGGGTCAACGCCATCGCGCCGGGCCCGGTCGACACCCAGGGCGCCGGCAGCCGCCTGTGGGCCAGCGACGAAGCGCGCGCCTCGATCGCCGAGAAGCTGCCGATGGGCCGCTTCGGCACCGAGGCCGAGATCGCCGTGGTCGCCACCTTCCTGGTCAGCGACGCTGCCTCGTACGTGACCGGCACGATGTTGCCGGTCGATGGAGGTCTGACGCTCGGCAAGGGACACCTCGCCAGCATCGAGGCGGTCGAGCATCTCCTGCGGCCCAGAGACTAGCCCGCGTATCTCAACGCCCTTCTACTGCGGGCGCGGAGACGCGCCCGTCTACAGCGTTGCGCTTGGTCGGGCTCAAGGCGCGGGCGCCCGTGGGTCGAGAGCACCGGAAAAGCGGATCCGCGGGTGGGCGAATCCGCTCCGAGAATGCTAGCCAAGTGTGATGGAACGCCGTATTCTTTAAGATCTAGGCTCGCAAAACGAGCCCCCACCAAGTTTCTCCCCCTCTTTCGAGGAGCGCTTCTCTCACCGGGGCGCCGACCTTCCCGCTTGAGTCCTTAGCTTCGCAGATCCCTTAGCTTCGCCGGTGTGGGCGCATGGCTGACCGGCGCTACGAGCCGCAGAGCGAAACCGTGACAATCAACCACGACGAACTGGCCTGGCGCGTCGGCGGACCGCAGGGAAGCGGTGTCGACACCGCCGCGGGTATCTTCCAACGCGCCTGTGCTCTCGGCGGCCTCAACGTCTTCGGACGCCGCGAGTACTACTCCAACATCATGGGCCGACACAGCTACTTCGATGTGCGCGTCGCCCACCATCCGGTGCACAGCCACTGCGACGAGGTGCAGCTGCTGACGACCTTCGAAGATGAGTCGCTCGCCCGCCACGCCATCTCGGTGGTCGAGGGCGGGGCGCTATTCTACGCCGCCAAGGACGTCGAGAAAGAGGTCCAGGGGATCACCTACCTCGATCTCCGCGCCAAAGACGATCTGATCGCCTACCTCGAGGAACGCGGTCTCCCGACGACGCTCGGCGGCGTCCTCGAAGATGCCCGCCAGCGCGGTGTGCAGACCTACGAGGCCGACTTCGACAAGCTCGTGGAGTCGCTTGCCGACCAACTCGACATCGTCTCAGCGCTCGCCGCCCGCACCACGAACACGCTGGCGGTCGCCATGTCGCTGGCGCTGGTCGAGTACCCGCGCAAGTACGTTTACGACGCCCTCGCCAAGATCTGGCCAGGACGCCAGAAGATCATCGACATGAACGTCGCAGCGGTGGATCTCGCCTACCAGTTCGTGCGCGATACCTACGACACGTCGAAGTTCGAGCACCGGCTCACACCGTCGCAATCGAAAGAGCCGCGCATCCTGCTGAACGGCAACCAAGCAGTAGCGATGGGCAAGATCGCCGCCGGCATGACGTTCCAGAGCTACTACCCGATAAGCCCGGCAACCGACGAGAGCACCTATCTCGAGGCCCACGAGACCTTCCCCAGCACCAACGGCGCCCGAGGCAGCGTTCTCGTCGTGCAGACAGAGGACGAGATCTCGGCCGTTTGCATGGCCGCCGGGGCGGCGCTCACCGGCGCCCGCAGCGCCACGGCGACGTCGGGCCCGGGGTTCGCGCTGATGGTCGAAGGCCTCGGCTGGGCCGGCATCAACGAGGTTCCGCTCGTCGTCACGCTCTATCAGCGTGGCGGGCCGTCGACCGGCCTGCCGACCCGCAGCGAGCAGGGCGATCTGTTCCTTGCACTCAATGCCGGGCACAGCGAGTTCCCGCGCATCGTGCTGGCTTCGAGCGACCTCGAAGAAGCCTTCTACGACGCCGCCGCCGCGTTCAACTACGCCGAGCGTTACCAGACCGTCGTCATCCATATCCTCGACAAGTCAATATCGAGCAAGACGATGAGCGTGCCCCCGTTCGACCTCGAGCGAATCCGGATCGAGCGCGGCGAGATCGCCTCGCCCAACGGCGGGCATGAAGGCCCCTACCCGCGCTTCAAGCCGACCGAATCCGGCATCTCACCGCGACCGCTTCTCGGCATGCCCGGCGGCATGCACTGGCTGACCGGCGGCGAGCATACCCAGTACGGGCGTGTCACCGAGGATCCGGTGGTCCGCGAGCAGCAGATGGAAAAGCGCATGCGCAAGCTCGAGACGGCGGCCCGGGAGATCCCCGTCGACGAGAAGCTACGCGTCTACGGCGACCCGGCGGCCGAGTTCACGATCCTGAGCTGGGGGTCCAACAAGGGTGCCATCGTCGAGGCTATCGAGCTCCTCGCCGAAGAAGGCTGCGCGGCGCGGCTCATCCAGGTGCGCATCATGAGCCCGTTCCCCGGCCCCGAGCTGGAAGAGCTCCTGGCGCCGGCGAAACCGTTGATCGGTGTCGAGGCCAACTTCTCCGGGCAGCTCGCCCAGGTGCTACGCCAGCACACCGGCATCGCCTGCGACAAGCTGGTAGTGAAGTACAATGGCCGCCCGATGGCCGCCCGCAGGCTGTACGAGACCTTCAAGACGATCATGGACGGCACCGACGAGACCAAGATCGTCCTCCGAAACCCGAACGAGTAACCACCATGACCACCGCCACCGCCACCGCCAATCGCAAGCTCACCGCTAAGGACTTCCAGGTTCCGTTTCCGAACGACTGGTGCCCGGGATGCGGCGATTTCGGCATCATCAACGCCGTCCAGCAGGCCTTCGCCAGGCTCGAGCTCGAGGCTCACAAGGTTGCGGTGGTCGGCGGCATCGGCTGCTCGGGCAAGGCGCCGTATTACTTCCCGGTGTACGGCGTGCACACCCTGCACGGCCGGCTGTTGCCGTTCGCCCACGGGATCAAACTGGCCAACCCCGAGATGACAATCGTCGGCGTCGGCGGTGATGGCGACGGGCTCGGCATCGGCGCCGGCCACTTCGTCAATGCGGGACGCCGCAACCTCGACATGACCTATATCTTCTTCAACAACGAAGTGTACGGCCTCACCAAGGGCCAGGCGGCGCCAACGCTGGCCATGGGCCTGCAGCCCAAGAGCCTCCCGGCGCCCAACATCCAGGGCCAGCTCAACCCGCTGATGATGGCGATGTCGGTGGGCTTCACCTGGATCGGACGCGGTTACTCCTACAACGTCAAGAAGGTCGTTGATCTGATCGTCGCGGCGATCGAGCACCCGGGTCTGTCGTTCATCGACATCCTGCAACCCTGCCCGACGTACAACAATCTGCACACCAAAGATTGGTACGCCGGCAAGGATCTCGACAGCGGCCAGCCCCGCATCTACTGGCTCGACGATACCGACTACGACCCGGTCATCCCTGAGGGCGCCGACGACGCGGCCGTGCTCGGCAAGATGAATGAATTCCTCACCAAGGCGCACGAGTGGGGCGATGAAATCCCCGCCGGCGTGTTCCTCGACAACCGTGCCACCAGTACCTTCGCCGACCGCATCGAGACCCGGATCGAGAACTATCGGGCGCAGCCGCCCAACAAGCGGGAGATTGCAGACGAATCCGGTCGCCCAACCGCGGATTTGAGCGAAATCTTTGACGAAGTGCGGATGACGTAGTCGGGATTAGGGCGTTTCCAGAACGGCCAACACTCTCTTGAGGATCTCCGCCGCCAATTCCTCCGTCCCCATCGTCGCATCAATCGCTACCACATCGCCGTCGCAAAACCCGAGAAACAGCTCCCGCACCCGCCGCAGATACTCGGTCCCTTCATAGGAGTCCGGGGCCTCCCGTGAGGAGCGGATCCGCTCGACCGACGTCTCCACCGGCAGATCGAGAATCAGGGTGAGGTCGGGGCGCGGCGCGAACGACTCGTTGGTCTCGCGCAGTTGGTCAGCATCGAGACCCAGGGCGCCCTGGTAGGCCATGGTCGAGAAGTAGTAGCGGTCCATGACCACCACCTTGCCGGCGGTTAGCGCCGGACGAATGTTGTCACGCACGTCGATGCGGCGGTCCTCGATGAACAGCCGCGCTTCCTCTTCGGGAGAGACGGTGCGGCCGTCGCGGAACTGTTGCCGCAGCTTGTCACCGAACTCGGAGTCGCCGGGCTCGCGAAACACGACAGCGTCGACGCCGTTGGCCCACAGTTGATCGCGCAGGAGACGCGCGTGGGTCGACTTCCCGGAGCCGTCGATACCTTCGAGCGCGATCAGAGGTCGCATAGCAGACCGTGGTGAAAATGTGATGGGTCTGGTGGGTAGTCGTGCGGGCGAGGGCAAGGCGGGCCGACGCATAGCGCGGCGATGGTACACTCCGGCCCGGATACCGTACATCCACCGCACCCCGCTCGGGAGGGCGCGCCAATCGTGGGCCGACCGCGAAGCCTCTTGTCTCTCACACCGCGCCATCTCGCCGCTTTCTTGTTGCTCCTCTTCGCCGGCGCCAGCTTCGCCGCCCTGCTGCGGAGCCCGGCTGCCCCCGCCCCGGATGGCACGGCCCCTGCCTCCGAGCTCATTTCGACCTTCTCGATCGTCGCCTTCGACCCCGTTACCGGCGATCTGGGCGTCGCGGTGCAATCGAAGTTCTTCGCCGTCGGCCGCGTGGTTCCGTTTGCCACCACCGGCCTCGGGGCAGTCGCCACCCAGGCCAACGCCAACACGACGTACGGCCGCCGCGGCCTGGAGCTGCTGGCGCGGGGCCATGCTCCGGAAGAGGTCATCCAGATGCTGATCGGTGACGATCCCCAGCGCCAGCAGCGCCAGCTCGGCATCGTCGACGCAACCGGCCGCGCCGCCACGTTCACCGGCGATGCCACCCTGCCCTGGGCCGGTGGGCGCACCGGGAACCACTACACCGTCCAGGGCAACATCCTTGCCGGCCCCGAGGTCGTCGACGCCATGGCGGAGGCCTTCGAGAAAACCCACGGTGACCTGGCTACCCGCATGGTCGCCGCTCTTTCGGCGGGGCAGCAAGCCGGTGGCGACGCCCGCGGGCGCCAGTCCGCGGCGTTGCTCGTCGTTCGCGAAGGAGCCGGCTACGGCGGCTTCGACGACCGCTATGTCGAGCTCCGGGTCGAGGACCACCCGACACCGATCCAGGAACTGCAACGGCTTTTGGACATTCTCCATGGCCAACTCTCTCGCGACCGTGCCCACGAGGTTCTGCTGGAAGCGGCTCGGGCGAGCGCAGAAGATCGCCTTGGTCTTCTCGACGACGCCCTCGAAGCTGCCATCGCCGCAACCATCCTCTATCCCGGCGACGGATGGGTCTGGATGAGACTCGCCGAGGTGCACATGGCTCGCGGCGAGCTCCAATCCGCCGCCGAGGCCGGGAGCAAAGCATTGCGCCGTGATCCATGGATCAAGACGGCGATACTGAATGGCATTGCCGGTTCGACCCGTGTCGTCGAAGAGCTGCTGGCGGATGAAGCCTTCCGGAGCCTGTGGGAGCAGATCGAGGTTCGCTAGTACAGGGCCAGTGCCCGTAAGCTGAGCTTTGCGCCGCTTCCCTGGGCCAGAAGCAGCGGTGTCACCAGCAGGAACACGCCCTCGACGCGCCGCATGTCAGCCGCCGAAGGGTGCCTCGTGTCGGCCGCTGTGTCGGAGCTGAGGTCCTCGAACCACGGCAGCCGAAAACGACTCCAGGGAATCGCCACCGCCTGCGTATCGGCCCCCGCCTTGACCGAGTACACCCAGGTTTCAGGGTTGCCGTCGGCGGCGATCGTGTGCAGCTCGAGGCCGGCCCGCATCGCATACCCGGCCTGAATCTCGACGATCAGCCCATCCTCGTCGCTCCAGTCCATCGCCTCGTCCGCCCGCCAGACCATGGCCGCGAACGCTTCGGGGTCACTGTCGGCGCTCAGCGCGAAGCTCCAAGAAACCTCCGTGCCGCGGGATTCGACCACGTTGAAGGCGACACCCCGGTCGTTGGCCTCGAATGCTGCGCTCGCCAACAGGTCGCGGGCGGACGGTGGTACCGGTAAGGGTGGGGCGCGGAACAACCGGGCGGCGCTGCGAGCCTCGGCCGGCCAGACATAGATCGGGTTGCTGACGATCCACGGGAGGGCGCTCTCCCCCTCGTCCGTCGCCGCCCCGCGATAAACCTCCACCCGATAGGTGCCCGGCTCGTCGACCTCGGTATCGATCGACGTTGCCGCCGCCTGCGCGACCCTGCGGCCGTCCCGAAGCACGACGATCTCGGTATCCGCCACCGAATCGAATCCCACGTGCAAAGTCCACGGGCCGTCTTCCCAGCCGACGAGCTCACCCGGCTTGGCGACGGCGCTCGGTGATCGAGCCATGAAAACAAACGAGCGGCCATCACCGAGCGCGGTGGTCTCGACAGCCGCGTGGCCGCCGCGCAGCGCGGCGAGGAGCTTCGATTCGACGCCCTCGGCGGCCGATCGTGTCACCCGGTCCGCCGGCTCATCGATCCAGACCAGCGTGCTGAGCACGCCGAGTGTGTAGGCGTAGCTCGGCAGCGGGCCGAGAAGCGGACCGTGCGCGTCCGCTGCGCCGACGACCACGCGCGGCCGCGAGACGATCATCGGCCGGGCGCTCAGCTCGCTCAGCGAATCCCACAACGACAACGTCGGCCAACCGCCGCTCAACAATCGGGTTGCAGCGTAGTCCCGATTGACGACGGCGCTGGCGACGGTCACGACGCGCGAGAGCGCCGTGCTGCGCGACCAAGCCGATGACAGGTTCACCACCTCGAGACCCTGGGTGCCCCCCCAACCGCCGGCCCAAGCCTGGCGCGAGTGGTCGGGATGGGCAACAAGCGCCCAGCCGCCCTCGTCGTCGATGTCGGCCAGGGCCTGGCGCGCGGTGGGTCCGAATCGATAGCGGTGCGGCGCGATCTGCAGCGCCAGCAGGTGCCCACGATCGGTGGTGATCTCCTCGGCGACGATCAACAGGACATCGCCGTACCATCCCGGGCGCGGTCGCTCTTGGGGGCCGAGCGGGTTGTGGTCGGAGAGAATCAGAAAGTCGACCCCGGCTTCCGCTGCCGCCGCCATGATCTCGTCGATGCCGGCCGCTCCGTCGGAGATGCTCGAGTGCACGTGGATCGCTCCGCGCCACGGATAGCCGAGCGCGTCGGGCTCGGCCGGCGGCGCAGCACCCGAAACAGGCGCGTACGAGGCGATTCGAAGCGCGGCGACGGCCCCCAACAGGACGATGAGGCACGCGATCGTGAGTATTGCCTTTTTCTTCATCGTCATTCCGAGGGATCTTAGCAGGGTGCTGAAAAACTCCCGCGGCTGCCGTTACGGGCCCTGCCAGGGCGGCGCGGGAGCGAGTAAGCGTACCGCTGCAGAAATACCGCTCGTTGCTTTCGAAGCCCGTCTTGGATGTCCACCCAGATTCCAAAACTTGTACCAGCCTACGAAACGCTTTTATAATGAGCCGCTTTTCACGTTCGTTCGTCAATGTCGCGTCTGCTCGATATCGAGAGTCCATGGCCAAGAACTGGACCGAAGAAGAAGAAGGATACATCCGGGAGAATTTCCTTACCCAGACCTACGGCGAGCTCGCCGAACACTTCGGCGTCACGACCAAGGCGATGGAGTCGAAGATTCGCCGCATGGGATTGAAGAAGCAGGAGATCCTTGCCGAGAAATTCGGCTCTCCGGCGCCGGAGCCCGTTGTACAGTATGAGGAACCCGTTGTCCCCAAAGACCCCAGTCCCGCACCGATCGAGAGCATCCAAAAATTGCAACGACGCATCGAGGTGTATGAAGAAACCCGAGAAGAACGCACCGCGCGACTCAAGCAAACCCGTAAGGCAGCTGAAACCGAGAAGGCGCGCCGCGAGGAGTCACGCGCCGGAGCCCCTATTGCCCAGGCGCTGAAGAAATTCGAGGCCGGGGTGAAGAAGCTGCTCGGCGGCAAGCATGCCGCCGCCGCCAAGGACTTCCAAGCCGTCCTCGACGACCCGGCGACCGATCTCGGCCTGGTGATGCGGGCACGCCAGTACCTCGCCGCGACCGAGGTTGCCGACACGAAAGAGCCCAAGCTCACGACCGCCGAGGACATGTACAACCACGGTGTCGTGCTGGTCAACGACGGTGATATCGAGGACGCCCTCAAGATCTTGGGGGCGGCCGCCAAGAAGGCGCCGAAAGACGACCGGATCATGTACGTGCGTGCCCTCGCGCTGGGTATCCAGGGCGACGAAGAGGCTGCCACCGAACAGCTCCAGGCGGCCATAGAGGCCAATGAGGTCAACCGCATCTACGCGAGCAACGACCCAGATTTCGCGCCGCTACACGGCAACCAGCGGTTCCAGGAGCTGACGGCGCCGCAGCGCGAAGAAGACGTCGACTGATCCCCCCGCATGGCGCTGCACGTTCTGATCCTCGCCGCCGGTGAAGGCAAGCGGATGCGCTCCGCGCGGCCCAAACTGCTGCACCCTTGCGCCGGCGCTCCCCTGATCGCGCATGTGGTCCGGGCGGCATGCGCGCTCGACGCCGATTCGGTTCACGTCGTCGTCGGACCCGACGACGACGCCTTGCGTGCTGCGCTCGGTGACTATCCGGTGGCGTTTGCCGTGCAGGAGCGACCCAGCGGCACCGCCGACGCCGTGGCCGCGGGGTGTGCGGCGCTGGCGGGATCTACCGGGACCTTACTGGTACTCAACGGCGATTGCCCCGGGGTGCTGACCTCGACGCTGCAAACCCTCGTGGCGGCTTCCGATGGCTTCGACGCCACCGTGCTGTCGGTGAGACCGGAAGACCGGAGCGACTACGGTCGCCTGCTGCGCAACGATGACGGCGGGTTGGTTGGTATCGTGGAGGCATCCGACGCCACACCGGAGCAAGACACCTCACCCGAGGTCAACGGCGGCGTGTACTGCTTCGATCTCGAAGCCTTGCGCGGCGCTCTCGACGCGGTTGGCACCGACAACGTCCAAGCGGAGCACTACTTGACCCGCGTGTTCGCCATTCTCGTCGCCGCCGGCGCCACCGTGCGCGCCGTCCCCCACGCCGACGCCGATGAGGTACATGGGGTGAATTCCCGCGCCGAGTTGGCGCGCGCCGAGGCGCTGTTGCGCCGCCGTACGCTCGACCGCCTGATGGACTCCGGGGTCACGGTTCGCGATCCCGCGACCACCTATGTCGACGTCGACGTCGACGTCGGCGCCGATTCTACCCTCCACCCCGGCGTGATTCTCGAGGGATCGACCGTCGTCGGCGCCGACTGCGACGTTCGCTCCCGCGTGCGGGTGACCGACAGCCGCATCGGCGACCGGGTAAACATTCTCGACGGCACGATCATCGAAGAGAGTACCGTCGACGCCGAGGCGACGCTGGGGCCGTACGCCCGCTTGCGCCCGGGTTCGGAAATCGGTCCCGGTGCCAAGGTCGGCAACTTCGTCGAAACCAAGGCGACGAAGCTCGGTGCCGGCAGCAAGGCGGGCCATTTGACCTATCTCGGCAACGCTCGCATCGGCGAAAATGTGAACATCGGCGCCGGCACGATCACCTGCAATTACGACGGAACCGAGAAGCACGAGACGGTGATCGACGATGGCGCATTCATCGGCAGCAATACTGCCCTAGTCG
>JADFNY010000101.1 GCA_022563115.1 Acidobacteriota bacterium
GGTACCGTAGGGGATGAATAGCGACTTGTGGGGATCGAGCGACACCGAATCGGAGAGCTCGATCCCGGTGAGCACCTCGCGCCCGCGATCGGTGAGCATGAAGAATCCACCGTACGCCGCGTCGACGTGGAACCACAGGCCCTGGGCGGCGGCGATCGCGGCGATCCCCGCCAGGTCGTCGACCGCCCCCGTATTCACCGTGCCGGCGCTGCCTACGACGAAGAATGGTTGGCGACCGTCGGCGCGATCGGCGGCGATCATGTCCTGCAGCTCGTCCAAAACCATGCGGTAGTCGCTGTCGCTGCCGACGACCCGTACGCTCGACGCCGGGAACCCGGCGAGCATCGCCGCCTTCTGGATGGAGTGGTGCACCTGGTCGGACACGTAGATCGTGCCGCCGAGGAAATTCTCTTCTAGCCGCTCGCGGCGCGCCGTGAAGATCGCCGTGAAGTTGGCCATCGAGCCGCCGGTGGTCAATAGGCCGAGCGCCTCGTCCGGGTAGCCGACGATCTGGCAGAACCAGCGGACGACGACCGCTTCGATCTGAGCCAAGCCGGGCGCCGGGATCCAGATGCTCGTGTAGCGATTCACCGACCCGGCGATGAAGTCGCCCACCGCCGCCTGGAACAGGCCACCGGCGGGGATGTAGGCGAGATAGCCGGGGCCGGCGGCGTTGAAGCCGAGGGGGATGACCTCGTCGAAGAGCCGCTCGAGAAGGCCCTCATAGGGCTCACCTTCTTCGGGCAAAGGCTCGATCAGCGAGCGCGCCACCTTCTCAGCGCCGTCGAGTCGATTCGACGGCTGCGCCGGGAGTGTGCCGATGAACTCGACGATGCGGTCCATCGCCGCGTCGACGATGGCGCGCATACGCTCTTCCGAAAGCTCGAACTCGGACACTTCAGCGCTCCTTTGTGAGCCATTCTTCCAGTCCCGCCAGCGCCCGACGAACCGCGTCGGCGATCGCTTGCTCGCTGGCCAGATCGTCGATGTCCATGTCCTGGCGCCACAGACGTCGGTCGGCGTAGTTGTACAGCTCGAGCCGCGACTCGAGCGCCCCCGGGCTCCGCCGGTCGGGATCGTCGGCTTCGATGTAGAGGAAGTAGTCGGCGTCGAGCGGATAGCGCACCAGGCCGAGCAGCGGCGAATCCGAGGCGGCGCGCGACAGGGCGCGCACCACCGCCGCGAGACGCGCGTAATGCTCCGGGTCGTCGCTGCGCGGACCCTCGACGAACACACGGGGGACGTTGAGCCTCGCCTCTAGGTCTTCCGGCGGCACCGAGCGCGCCCCCAGCAGCTCCATTTCTGCGTCCATGTCGGCGCCGGCGAGCTGGGCACGGATGGCATGATCCCATGCCGACTCGAGGTCGCCGAGCTCGACGCTCAACTGCCAAGCGAGCTGCTGCGTTGCCGCCACTCCCGGCTCGAGCCAGAGCGCCTGGCGCAGCGGGGCGAGGGCGGCGCCCGGATCGTGCTGCATCCACAGCACCGCGGCCTGCAGGAAGCTCCCGTCCCAGAGGCCCGGATCGCTGAAGACCGCTCGTCGTGCCGCGGCGAGTGCGCCGTTGAGATCGCCGTCGAGGGCGAGCTCGGCGCCGCGCCGCAGCGCCGAGCGGGCGGTGTGGGTATCGCGACCCGAGCGGTAGTATTCGGAGCGCGCAAACACCCGCAGGCCGGAGCGACGCAACTTCACCTCGACGTGGTGTTCGTGGGTCTGAGCCGGCGTCGATTCGTCGCGGTTCTGCGGGTAGTAGCCGAGCAGGTACGAGCCGCGCAGGATGGTGACGATCTCGTCGTAGGCTTCACGCAGCCGCGTCTCGGACCCCGACCCAACGATGTACTTGCCGCCGGTCGACTCGGCGAGTGTCTCGAGCCGCGACTCGGCGATGCGCGCGGCGCGTTCCGCCTCGCGGCTGCGCGCCTGGGCGCCGCCGCCGGGCAGCCCGATGCCGACGGGGAAGATCGGGACGTCGGTTTGATGGACAAAGCCGAGCAATTCACCGAAGGTGTGGGCGCTGGTCGTGTCGACGCCGTCGGAGAGAACCACCAGCGCTTTGCGCCGGTCCGGCGACGCCCCGCCGCCGGCTGCACGACTCCCGCCGCACCCAGAGTTGGCGCCGAAAACACGGAACGGCAGGTCGGCTCGGCTGAAACCCGGTCCCTCCGGCTCGGGCTCGTCGAGCGGCTCTTCGGGGGGGCCGAAGTTGATGCCGACACCGCCGGCGATCGCCGGCTGCTGGTACTCGGTCACCACCTGGGCGGCGAGGACGTCGGGCACGTTCCATTGCTGCACCTCGGCAAGGCCGACCATCAGCGCATCGTTGAACGACGTGCCGCCTTCGAGCCGGGCCAGGTCGATGATCTGCAACAACGACGGGTCGGCCGGCGGGCCCCAGATTCCCGGGCCGATGCGGTGCTGAAACGGCAGCACGAAGGCGCAGTCACCGGGGCCGAGGGCGTCCAGAAAGGCGCGCGCGTCGCGCTTCACCGTCGGGGCGCTCTGTCGGATGCTGTCGCTCTGGTCGAACAGCAGCGCCACGTCGATGGGTGTGTCACCGGGGCTCAGAGCGAAGGCGACGTCGTGTTCAACACCGTCGTCGACGACGACGAAGTCACGCGCCGTCAGACCGGTCACCGGGTTGCCGTCACCATCGAGCACGGCGGCGTGCAGGCGCACGATTTCGACGCTGGCGCGGTACGCGGGGCGCTGCTCTTGCGGATGTGCGCCGGGGGCAGCGGCCGAGGCGGCGAGGGCGACGCCAGCGGCGGAGACTAGGGCAACCAGGGTGCCCAAGGCAGCGCCGCGTGTCGACCTCACCCCCCACCGAACGGACGGTTGGTTTTCGTCATCTTGGGTCCTCCAGGGTACAAAATTCTGTCCCAACGATACTGGATCCAGGATCCATCGGTAGCTTGCGACGCCCCACACCGGTACCATTGATACGGTCCCCTCCGACGTTGGAATCTTGTCTCCCGAAGGCCTCATGCGACGCGCCAGGAGTGCATTCATTCGATTGCGGGCCGGCGGCGGGATCACGCTGATCTGCTTCGCGCTCGCCGGACCCGCGGCTGCCCAGCCGACGATGGGCCAAGGCCCGGAGGTGAAGCTGGTGACGCCGCGCATCGACCTGCCGCTCGATGACCCGGTCGTGATCCAGGCACTGGTCCGCTCGATGCCGGGACGTTCGATCACCAGCGTGTACGCCTTTGTCGACGACGTAGAGCTCGGCGTGCGCACCCGAGCGCCCTACCGCTGGGTGATTCCGTTGGACGACGACGCCGCCGTGATTCATATCCGCATCGTCGCCAAGGACAACACCGGCGCCGAAACCCACATCGACGAGATGGTCACCCGAATGCCCGGAATGCGCTTCACCGCCGAGGTCCCAGCGGTGACCCTCAACCTGGCGGCGATCGATGAAAACGAGCGATTCATCTCCGACCTCGAGGTCGGGGAGCTGACGATCACCGACAACGGCGAACCGCAGGAGATACTGGACTTCGCCCGCGGCGAAGCACCGTTGCGGATCTCCATCCTTGTCGATCAAAGCAACAGCATGGCGGACAAGATGGAGGAGACGATCGCGGCTTTGGGCCGGTTCCTCGACCAACTCGGACCCGACGATCAGGTCAAGCTCATGGGGTTCAACGAGCGGGTGACCTCGTACACGCCGTTTACCAACGTCCACGAGCTCGTGGCCTCGTTTGCGCAAGTCATCCGGCCGCAGGGCAGCACGGCGCTGTACGACGCCGTGCTCTACGGATACCGGCAAGTCGCCAGCCAGGCGAACGCCCGTGAACGCCGCGTTATCTTCCTGCTCACCGACGGCAATGACCGGGAGTCGCGCAACGACCTGACCCAGGTTCTGAATCAAGTTCGCAACGGTGGCGTGACCATCTTCGCCCTCGGCCAGGGCGACGCGCTCAGCGACGGTAACCTGCGCGACATCCTCCGGGAGATGGCCGACCAAACCGGCGGCGAGGCGTTCTTCGAACGAGACAAGAACAAGCTGGTTGGCGTGTTCGAACAGATCTCCGCCGCGATGCGGGCGCTCTATTTTGTTTCCTATCGACCCACGAATTTGACCCGCGGTTGGCACCAGATCGAGGTCGAAGTCTCTCGGCCGGGCTTGCGACTGCGCCACAAGCCCGGCTACGACCGCACCTCGACCCAGTGACCACGATGACCGCAAGGATCCTCTGCACCGTAGCCCTCGCGATCGCCCTCGTCGTCTCCTCCACCTTCGGCGGCGTTCCGCAAGCGACCGCCGCCGCCGTCACGGCACCGCACTCGCCCGCCCAGCAGCAGGGCGACGTCGTGATCCCCGGCGGCACGCGGTTCATCAGCTCGGCCGCCCGCTTCCGCCTGCCGCAAGCAGAAAGCGATACCGACAACCAGGACTTCGTGGCCGAGCTCGCCCGCTTTCTGTCGGCGCCCATGGTTCTCGACTATGCGGAGAGGATCCGCGACATGGTCAAGGAGTTGCGCTCCCTGCAGGAGTTCATCGTTCAGCTCGATGAGCGCTACCCCGCGGTCGTGCCGAGCCTCGCTGAGCACGACGCGGTCGCCTACACCAAGGCCACAGAGCTGCTCGAATTCCTCGGTTTCCGGGTCCTCGACGATACCGACCGTATCCAGCTGCAACGGCGAGTCGGTGATCGGCAGGCGCGCCAGCGCCAGATGCTCGGTTACCTGGGAATCTCGGTCCCGCTGTACTCGCGCTTGTGGGCGGCGGGCGACCCCATCGTGTTGAACATCGAGGACGAGCGCGCTCCGCTACTGTTCGGCGCCGCGGCGTGGAACACCGAGGTGTTCGAAGAAAACCTGCGCGGCGACGCGCTGTTCGATGCTCTCATCAGCGACGCCTCGGCTCTCAGGGTCCTGGCAGGCTACGCGTCGCTCGATCGTGCCACCCGTGATTGGTTGTTCGGTGAGGTCGGCTTGGATGCGCTGCACCGTAACGCGGAGATCGCCCGTGGTTTCCTCGAGCTGGCACCGTACCTGCGCGTTGACAACGGCCAACTGCACCTGCCGGGCGGCGATCGTGACGCTTGGGAGGCGATCGTCGGCACGTGGACCGAGACCACCGAGCTCATCACCACCCTGGTGACCAAAGACGACGGCCGTCCCGCCCACCTGTGGAGATCGTTGGCGCTAGTGCCCGAGGACCGCGCCGCCTACCTGCTGACACTGAACCACGTGACCGCGGCGCAGCGGGGCGCCTGGGCGAACGAGTTGTATCGCGCCATCCGCGTCCCCGACTTCGGCCAGTTGATACGGTGGCCCGAAGATACGGCCGAGCTGTTCGTCAACCTGCGGATGCTACCGGACAACGTCGGCATCGCCTGGCCGGGCGGCGCCAGCGTCTGGCTGGCGGCCTTTGACGGCAACGACCGCCTCGAGACCGACAGCGAGCTCGACGCCCTGCTCGAGCGCTTCACAACCGGCGCCGAGTACGGCCCCGATGTCGACGCGCGCTTGCTCCGCGACATCCTGGAGAAGTCGAACCCCGAGCGCAACGAGCCCACCGCGATCCGCAAGTACATGGCGATATCGGCGGCGATCCGCTACCAGCCGATCACATCGATGCGGCGCGCGATCCCGTTGCTGTACCGTAACTACCGCCGTTTCGGCCGCGCCTACGGCTTCTTCATCATGCCCACACCGCTGCCCGAAGGCACCGCTGAGCGGTTGATCCACCACCTTCAGCAGGTCGACGAGATCGACCGCGACGAGGCCCGCATCGACGCTATCCGGCAGCTGCAGGCGACGATGTTGCTGCTGCACAAGGTTCTGCTGAACGATCTGCTGACCAACGAGGATCGCGATGCCGTGCTGTCGAGCTTCTTGAGCCTACCGATTAGCGGCGCCGCTAACGATGCGGTCGGCGGCAACCGCTCGGCGAGCCGCGGGTACGGGCCGGCGGTTGCCGAGTTCTGGCGCCGCGAACTGGTCCCGGCGATGGCGCGTGGCCTGCAGGCAAGCGGCTGGCCCGGCGACCCCCAGGATCTGCGGAGCGTCGTCGTGGCGGCGCTCATCGGCCGCATCGGTGTCGCCGAGCTCGAGGTCGACGGGATCGACTACAACTTCCTGCCGGCGGCGCTGCAGGGCCGCCGCATGCACACCCACCTCCTGGTGCAGCAGCAGCCGTCGTTCGAGAGTCTCTTCCGGCTCGACGAGATGGCCGCCGATCTCGAAAACGGGGTGACCGGGCGCGGATACGCCGACGAGATCGAAGCGATCGTCGCCGAGCTCAAGGCCCAGATGCCGCCGAACATCGGCGACCGGGAGGTCACCGAGGCGCTCCCCGTCACCGTGGCGCGCGACCAGTTGTTCGAGCGCTCCGCGATTCTCGTCGGTCAGCTGCGCGCCGGCTCGGCCGCCCCGGCCACCGTCGGAGCCTTCCGCGACGCGCTCAACGTCTACCTGGGGGACGCGCTCGTCGGGATTACCTACGCCTTGCACATGGGAGACCCGAGCTCGTTCACCTATCAACAGGGACACATCGCCTGGTTGCACCGGCTGATCATCGCCGAGCTCCGCGGAGACGGACCCGAAGATCTGTTCGGCCCATGGGCAGCGACGTCGGAGAGCTGGATCCTGGACGAGGGCTCGCGGCTTCACAACAGCCTGTTCGGCGCCCCCGAGACGCTGAGCCGCTGGAATATGGAAGACCTGATCGCTTCGGGCGCGCCGCGTGATCCGGTCGCGGCCGAGACCTGGGCGGCGACCTTCGCCCACATCCACAAGCCCTCGCTGACGCCGGAAGCCCAGCGCGTCATCGCCCGGCGCCACGCACTGGCCACCGCCTGGATCCGCGAGGCGGTCACGGCGCGCGACTCGAACACGACGCCGTCGTTCTGGGTCACCGCCGATCGCACCAGCACGCCGCCGAAGCTCGCCGTTTCGTTGCGCCGGCTGATGCGCCCCGACGAGCTACAACGGTTCGCTGACGCCGTCACCGCCGGCCGCGAAGACGACGCTCTGCGCCTGGTCAGCGACGGCAACCGCTACCTGTTGACGCTGGGACTGGACAACTACGACGTCGACGCACCCGCGGCGGCGCGCTGGCTCATCGACCAGATGGTCGGTATGCCGCAGTCGCGACGGGGCGATTACCTCGGCCTCATGACGCCGCCCGCCGTGCCCTACGGCGAGGGCGGCGACGAGGTCGCCGACCCGCTGCTGTACAGCCGAATCTTGGACTTGCGCGTGCGGCTCGCGGTGCTCATGGAGGAACAAGGACTGCCGGCGACACTGCACCCGAGCCTGCTGATGGGCGCCATGGCCCACATCCTCTCGAACATGGTACCGACCAACTGGCAACCCTGGCGCAACATCCTCGCCGCCATCGACGTCGAGTTCACCGACGCGGCGCTGAGCCAGTGGATCGTCGACCTGGCGTTCGCCGACGAGCTGACGCCCACGGATCCGAATCTGGCGCTCAGCGAGCTCGCCGGTGGCGCCGAGGGTGCCGGCGGCCCGGCCGGGCGCACCGGGACGCTCGGCGTCCCGATCGATCCCTCCCAGTTCGAGGCCGCTTTTGCCGCTGAGGTCAACATGGTGACCGTCGACATCAGCGCCTGGGACGACGACCACAACTTCGTCACCGACCTGACGCTCGACGACATCGTCATCACACGCAACGGCGAACCGGTAACGGCGAGCTTCCTGCGGCTCGAGGGGAGCGCCGAATCGTCGCTGTTTCTCGATGACCTGCCGGAGGGCGTTCCCGAAAGGGTGACCCCGTCGTCGCGCAATTTCGTTCTCGTCGCCGACCTGCTCACCACCAGCCCGCAGGATTGGGAGCGGATATTGCTCGACGTCACCGAGTTCGTGCGCGCCGGCATCAACGTTGACGACCGCTTGGCTCTCGTCACTATCACCGCATCCGGTGCGGTACGGGTGACGCACGACTTCACGATCGATCACGAGCGCATCGCCGAAACCCTCGAGGCCCAGGTCGGCAACTCGTTCGCCACCTTCGATCGGGAGCAATCGTTCCGCGACCTCGCCGTCATCCTGTGCGACAACGGCAACTGCACGGAACCCGGAGGAGACGGGTCGGGGTGCGAGACAACCATGTCGCCGCGCTTTCCGCAGTGCATAACCCAGGCGGCCGAGTGGGAGGACCTCAAGATGACGCTCGCCCAGGCGCGGCTCGGCCGCTGGTCGATCGAAGCGAGCATCAACGCCGAGCGCGTCATGGCGGCACTCACCCAGATCGGCGACATGCTCGACCTCGGCGATCCTTACGACCGACAAAAATACGTCGTGCTGTTGTCGTCGGGGTTCGAGCGCCAGCCCGGCAGCATCCACTATTCCACCCTCGTCGAGTACGCCAACTTCTCTCCTTCGCTGAACCCGATGGAGATCCGCACGCTCCGAACCGACCTGGGTCAGGACCTCACCAGCCTGGTGGACGTCATGCAGAAGTGCCGGTGCACGATCTACTCGCTGGGCACGCTGGGTCAGGCGGCGTTCATGGAAACGTCGGGCGCCCTCATACCGCCGATCGTCACCCGCTTCACCGGGCGATCCACGCTGCAGGACCCCCTCAACGCGCTGGCCCGCGATACCGGCGGCGTTCCGTTCTTCGGCAGCGACATGAGCCTCGGGTTTCGTGACCTGCTCGAAGATACCCGGCTGCGTTATGTGCTCGGCTTCACGATGGACCGGCCCGACCCCGAGGCCGAACCGGAATGGTACGAGATCAAGGTCGAGATCAACCGTGACGATGTCGACAAGATCCGGGCCCGCAAAGGGTTTTTCTGGCCCCGCCGCTAGTGTGCTGTCCCCACGGTGCCCGCAACGGGCGAGGAAACGAGCTCGAGGATCTCGTCGTCTCCCGCCCGCTGCGCCAGAGCCAGCACCGATCGGCGCGCCGCGTTGCCGCGTTGCCGTAGTTGCGGGGCGGCATCCAGCAGCAGGCGCACGACGCTCGCGTGACCGTAGCCGATCGCGTAATCGAGCGCCGTAAAGCCGAGGAACAGCTCCGCCTCGGGATTCGCGCCGCGCGCCAGGAGCTCTGCGACAACCCATCGGTCGCCGCGGCTCGCCGCCATCATCAGGGCGTTGTAGCCCGATTCCTCGCTGGCGTCGGGATCGGCGCCCCAATCCAGTAGGGCAAGGGCCGAGGTCGCCTTGTCGGCGTCAAGGGCGTGCATCAACGCCGGCCAGCGGCGCCGGCCGGCGTCGCGGGCGTTGAGTTCCGCACCCGCCTCGACGAGCACACGCATCGTCCCGATGTGGCCGTTGAGAGCGGCCAGAATGAGTGCCGTCCGCCCGCGCTCGTCGCGCGCTTCTACGTTGCCACCGACCTCCAGCAAACGGCGCGCCCAGCGCCGGTCTTCGGCGCCCGCCGCGTCGAGCAGTTCCTGCTCCGCAGCCGAGGGCCGGTTCTCGAGAATAGCCAGCGATCCAACCGAAACGCCTACCACCATTCGTGTGCTCCTAGTGTCCCCAGTCAGAATTTTTCGATCTCAGCGTTCGCGAACCGCCCGAATCAGGCTCTCCATGTGATCGAGGTAGCGCTCGAGAGCCCGCTGCCCCTTGGCTGTGATCCGATATTGCGTTTTCGGTACCCGCCCGTCGAACGACTTCTTGCAGTCGACATAGCCTGCCTCCTCGAGCTTCCGGGCGTGAACGCTGAGGTTTCCGTCGGTGGCGTCGAGCATCTCCTTGAGCTCGTTGAACGTCAGCGACTTGTTGACCGCCAGCATGCTGACGATGGCCAGGCGCGTCCGCTGGTGGATGAGGCGCTCGCCCGCCGCGGCCTCCGCTGACGGCTCGCCGCGAAACACCTCGTAGAGGTCGATCGGCGGCCGCACCCGTGGTGCGGAGGTGGCGGCGCGCTTCTTCTTGGCGTGTCCTTTGTTCGCCATGGCTTACCCCGCTTTTCGCAGGAGGCAGAGGTGAAAGTTTGATCCGCCCATCACACTTTCACCTCTGCCTCCTGGATCAACCACCGTGCCAGCGCCCGATGACGAAGCCGAATCCGAGCTGCAGGCCGCCGAAGCCGGTGGCCAGCAACCAGTTCCCCAGCGCCAGGGGAACAAACAGCGCAACGATGCCGACGAGCATGAAGCAAATCCCCATCAGCGGAATCAGCCGAATGGAGAAGGCTCCGCCGGTGACGCAGGCGGTTCCGTACATCAGCAGCCAGAGGCCCGGGATCGGGTCGTCGTAGCCCGCCAAGAACAGCGCCGCCGTCAA
>JADFNY010000425.1 GCA_022563115.1 Acidobacteriota bacterium
TGAAATGCTCGCCGCGGAGCTCGCGCTTGCCGAGGGTGACCTCGACGCGGCCGAGCAAGCATTCGAGAACCTGAGGCCCGACATCAAGGCGTTCTACTCGAGCGGCCGGCTGCCTCCGACGCTGCTGTTAAACAACGACCCGCTGCGCGACGGCATCGCCCGCGTGCAGGTCGCCCGCGACGATCTCGAGGGCGCGATTGCGACCTACCGCGACCTGATCGCGGTGAACCTCGGGTCGCACTACAACGCCTTCGTCGACCCTCGCTACGTGTTGCGGCTCGCCGAGTTGCTCGACGAGGCGGGTCAGACTGACGACGCGCGCGAGCAGTACCTGCGCTTCGTCGAGTTCTGGGCCGACGCCGACCCACAGTTCCAGCCGATGGTCGAGCAGGCGCGCGCCCGCGCCGCCGCGCTCGACCGCTGACAACAACTCTGCGGGCGCCACCGCCCGAGGCCAAGCGCCGACCACTCGTAGCGATCTGGGCTCAGCGCCGAACTCTGATCACACGAGCGCGATCAGAGTTCGGCCGGTATCGACAGCGGTATCGCTTGACGGCCGTTGCGACGTAGATACGAAAGCCGCCGTCGAGCGTCAGCAGCAGGCAATCCGCCGACAGCTCGCTCATTCGAATGATGCAGGCGTCGGCCAGCGAGATTCCCTGATCCTGGTACCGGCGCACGAGCGACGCCACCCGCTTGGTGTGCGCCGTCAATCGAAACGACGGAACGACGATTCTCCGGTCGAGGAGCTCGAGAACCGGCCCCGCGTCTCCGCCGCCACGCCGAAGCAGGAAACACGCCTCGGAGACGACCGCCTCGCAGGTGTGCAGCGAGCCGGAGATCCCGCCGAGCTGATGTTGCCTCGCCGGCCCTACTGGCCGCCGCTCTTCTTCTTGACCCGTTCGATCGGCTGCTGGTTGCCGCGTCCGGGACGAGTGGCTTCGCGGGTACGGAGGTTGAAACGATCCCCCGGCGCGAGAAAGTAAAACGACCCACCGTTGCCGGCGGGACCGGCGTCGCCGGCCGGACCGCCCTCGATCCAGGAATCGGCGTCGTGGATGAGCACGTAACCCTGCCCCATGACGGTGAAGCTGTCACCCTGCACGACGATGGCGGTGTTCTCATCGATGCCGATCCCGAGCAGCTCGGGGTGCTCCTCGATGATCTCGACGAGGTCGAACTGGCGGTTGCGCCTCAGCACGTGCTGGTCGATTGCCGAGCCCTTCAGGAAGCCCAGGCCCTCGATGTGATCGCCCATCATGATGGTGCTGCCGCTGGTGTCGCCGCGCGCCAGATATTCGCCCTGGATGGTCGCGCCGGCGGAGGAACCGCCGATGACACCGCCGCGCTCCAGCACCTTCCAGAGCTCCTCGTGGGTCTTGGTGTGGAGGTACGAATCGGCCAGGTGCCACTGGCGTCCGCCGTTGAACCAGACACCGCGGGCGCGCTCGAGGGGCTCGACGAACTCATCGCTGTCGGCGACGGCGCGGTCCTTGGTGTGCAGCACGGTGAGGTCGGTGACCCCGGCGCGTTTCCAGCCCTGCAGACCCGAGTTCCACTCGTCGTACTCGAGGCCGCCACCGGCGGTGGGAATCACGACGATGGGCGCGTCAGGGCCGCCCGCGAGGTCGATGAACCGTTGCCGGATGGCCGGATCGCGCATCGCCCCGCCGACGATCACCAACGATCCGTTGGGCGGGCCGAACTCCGGCGTACCACGCTGGGGGCGGCCTTGCTCGCTGGCGACGGCGAAGTTCGATGCGGTGGCGGTGATCAACATCGCCAGCACAAAGACGATCAACGGGAGAAACTTGCGGCCTCGCTTCATCGGTCTGTCTCCGTGGGGATCGGGTTCGCTGGGCGCACGGCAACTGCAGCCTTGTTGCGGCGGATAGTACCCAGCGAAGCGAGGCCCGACAACGGATTGTTGTCCGCCGTTGTCGGCAACGCTAAAGTCCGACCATGAACGATTCTCCCGCTGCGGGATCTTCCGCGCCCAGCCCCCTCTGCCCGCTACCAAGGGCCGCCGTATTCGCCGCCCTCGTGGCGGTGTCCTGCCTCATGGCGGCGAATGGACCGCGCGGCGCCGACGCCGCAACCCAGGAAGCCATTCCGACCCCGGAGTCGAGCCTCGGTTTCACCGTCGGTGCCGATTTCGAGCTCGCCACCTACGACGAATCCATCGCCTATTTCCGCCTCCTCGACGCCGCCACGCACCGTCTGTCGCTGGTCGATATCGGGCGCACCTCTGAGGGACGGCCCTGGTATGTGGCCTTTATTTCCTCGGCCGCGAACCTGGCCGACCTGGAGCGCTACCGCCAGATATCCCAGCGCCTCGCCCATCCGCAAGGCCTCAGCGACGATGAAGCGCGCGCCCTGGCTCGTGAGGGCAAGCCGATCGTCGATATCAGCGGCGGGCTGCACGCCTCGGAGGTCGCCGGGGCGCAGCACACCATCCAGCTCGCCTACGACCTGCTGACCGGAGACGACGACCCGGAGATCGCCGCCATTCTCGACGGCGTTATCCTGGTGCTGTGGCCGTCTCCGAATCCGGACGGGCAGAACATCGTCGTCGAGTGGTACGAGTCTAACCTC
>JADFNY010000426.1 GCA_022563115.1 Acidobacteriota bacterium
GTCGTGTCTCGAGGGCTGCCGTCGCTGGCTCGTCCCGGCGGTGCGCTATTTGCGCAGTACGTGCATCTCGTCGATCTTGTCCTGCAGCCGCAGCACGCCGTAGAGCAAGGCCTCCGGGCGGGGAGGGCATCCGGGAACGGAAACATCCACGGGTACGATCCGATCGACGCCCTGCAGGACGCTATAGGTCGGGTACGGGCCGCCGCAGGTCGAGCAGGAGCCCATCGAGATGACCCACTTGGGATCGGGCATCTGGTCGTAGAGGCGCTTGATGATCGGCGCCATCTTCAACGTCACCGTGCCGGCGACGATCATCAGATCAGCCTGCCGCGGTGTGGCGCGGAATACCTCGGCACCGTAGCGTGCCATGTCGTAGCGCGAGCAGGTGGTGACGATCATCTCGATGGCGCAGCAGGCGAGGCCGAATGTCAACGGCCAGATGGCCGATTTGCGGGCCCAATTGATCACGCCGTCGACGGTAGTCGTGAGGATGTTTTCTTCGAACTTGTGCTCCGCTAGGCCCATTCGAGTGCCCCGCGCTTCCAGGCGTAGATGTAACCGAAGATAAGGATGGCGATGAAGATGACCATCTCGATGAACCCGAACAACGCCAGCTCTCTGAACTGCACCGCCCACGGGAACAAGAAGATCGTCTCGACGTCGAAGATCAGAAACAACATGGCGACGATGTAGAAGCGGACCGAAAAGCGTTGGCGGGCGTCGCGCACCGGCTCGACGCCGCACTCGTACGGCTCCAGCTTGCCTTCTTGGTCGCGCCCCGTCGGGCGGATGATGCTACCTGCAAGAAGGCCGACAACGGCGAACACAGTGGCGGCGACAGCGAACAGCGCGATCGGAAGGTACGCAGCCATAGTGGTAGTGCGAGCGTGATCTCAGGTGGAGCCAACGAGGATGGGTACAACCAAGGATTTTCTACCACAGGGCAGGGGGACTGTCAATCAGCCGACACCCGGGTAAATTCTTGTATCTTGTTGTTAACTAAGCACTTAAGTCGTTGCTCATCGAACACGGACGGGATTGCCAAGGGCTCATTACTTGCGCAACGTCCAGATCAGAGGAAGCCACAACTCGCGTGTCAGCGGAACCTTGCGGCCGTTCAGCAGAACGTCGAGTCGGTCGGCTCCAATCGCCCCCTCGGCGAGGTGATAAAGTTCGTGAAATTCCTCGATTTGATCGAGCGAGAAGGTGGTGTGATGCATCGACGCTTGGCCTGCGACGTCGGTCTCCACGACGGTGTGCTCGGTCGCGGCGGCCTCGAGCTCACGAGCCGACCGACCCGCATCGCCGCCGAGCTCCGGATAGACCGCGGTGATCATGAACGGCTCGGTCGATTGATCGGGGTACAGGAGCCGGGCGAGATCCGGTTTCAGCGTCTTCAGGAGGGCGGCGTCGTCTTCCGACAAAGGGGGTAACGCGGATCGATCCGTCATGGCCGCGCAGCGTAGCAAGGCATCCAAGGGCAAACAAGCGCCGGCGGAGGTGCTCCGCAAGCTGCCGGCGGTCGATCGGGTTCTCGACCGGCCGGATGTAGCGGCGTGGGCCGACGAGAGCGGCCTCGGCCACGAGTTCCTCATTCGCGCCATTAACGCCTACCTCGAGAAGATTCGGCGCGGAGTTCTCGCCGGGGAACTCGACCCCGAGGCGGTCGATGAGCGACTCGAAAGCATCGCCTCCGGCGTGGCCGCCACGGCCGCCGAGCTCGCCTCCCCCCATCTGCGCCACGTCATCAACGCCACCGGCGTGGTCGTGCATACCAACTTGGGGCGCTCGCCGTGGCCAGCCGCTGCGGCGGATCGTGCTGCGGCGCTGACGCAGCGCTACCTGAACCTCGAGTTCGACCTCGCAACGGGCGGTCGCGGACAGCGCGGTGAGGCCCTCGAGCGCCTCGTCGGCCAGCTGTTCCCCAGCGCCGCGGTCGCCGTGGTCAACAACAACGCGGCGGCGGTTCTCCTGGTGCTCAACACGCTCGCCGAGGGGAAAGAGGTGGTGGTTTCACGCGGCCAACTGGTCGAGATCGGCGGATCGTTTCGAATCCCGGAGGTGATGACCAAGAGCCAGTCGGTGCTACGCGAGGTCGGTACCACGAACCGCACCCGGGTCGCCGACTTCGAGGCCGCGATCGGCCCGAACACCGGCGTACTTCTCAGTGTCCACCCGAGCAACTACCGGGTTGTGGGCTTCACCGAAGAGGCGGAGCTCAGCGAGCTCGTCGCCCTCGGCCGCAGGCATTCCCTGCCCGTCGTCGAGGATCTCGGCAGCGGCTGCCTGATCGACGTACGCACGATCGGCATCGACGACGAGCCCAGCGTTGCCGATCGTCTCGCCACCGGCGTCGACCTGGTGACCTTCTCGGGAGACAAGCTCCTCGGCGGCCCCCAGGCCGGGTTCATCGTCGGCAACCCCGAGCTCGTCGCGCGGGTGCGGTCCAACGCCCTCTACCGGGCGCTGCGACTCGACAAGTCCACCACGCTGGGGCTCGAGGCCACCTTGGCCGCCTACATCACCAGAGACCTCGACAGCATTCCCACCGTGCGTATGTTGCGGGCTTCGGTCGCTGA
>JADFNY010000427.1 GCA_022563115.1 Acidobacteriota bacterium
GGGGGCGCCCGCCCGCTCCCGGACGCCGCTGGGACCGGAGGCCGGGCCGGCTAGAATATCGCCCGCTTGCGCGCGCATTCTCCCACGGCATCCGCGCCCCGCCGCGCCGTTCCCCGTCCGCCCTTCCGTTCCCGAATCGCCTCGATGTCCCCGAAATCCCGCTTCCCGAGCCCCCTCTGCGTCCCGCTCCTTCTGGTCCTCGCCGCCTGCGTCAGCGAAGGCGGTCGCCACGAGGTCGTCGACGACCCGCAGCCGATCACCTCCGAGAAGGCCGTCGAGAGCTTCGACATCACCTGGAAGGCGATCTACGACACCCACTTCGACCCCGCCTTCAACGGCGTGGACTGGCTGGCGGTCAAGGACGAGCTCCGACCGGCGGCCGAGACCTACACGAGAGCCGTGCTCCCCGCCCGGATGACGAAGCTCCCTACCGGCGACGGGCTGCTGCACGTCTACTTCCTGCTCGGCAACCTGTATCAACAGCAAGGCCGCATGGGGCCCGCGCGAAGCGCCTACAAACGAGCCCTGGCGCTAAATGAACACTACGAGGCGGCAGAGCGAGTGATGTCCGCGCTTCCGGCTTTGGACTCCTAGAGATATCCATGTCGTATCTGCTCGAAATCCTCGGACGGGGCTTGCTCACCGACCTGAAGGCCGCGTTTCGTGACCTTCTACGCGACGACACCGAGCGCTCCACAACAGAGCTCGAGGAAGAAGCGGTAACTTCCCCGGAATCAAAACGACGCTGGGCGATTCGGTTGCTCGCGGAGAAACAGTTCAGTCGAGCGCGCGACGTCTTCTCCCAGGTCATTGATGCCGACCCATCCAACCGTGTGGCCCGCGTGGGGCTCGCCTGCTCCCTCGACGAGTTGGGACTGACGCGGGCGGCCATAGAGCAACTGCACAACTCGGTCATGGGCAACCCCAAAGACTCCGCGACGCTGTTCGCGATTGGTTTCTGCGCCGAAAAGGTGTCGGAGATTGAGGACGCAACGGTCGCGTACGAGGCGGCGCTCGAAGAGGCCCCTCAGCTCCGCAACGCCCATGAGCGCTTGGCGGCGATACACTTCAAGCAGGACAACGTCGACGGTGCGATCACACATTACGAGCATCTTAGCTGGTGCGAACCGGCCGACCTGAACGCCTCGATCACCCTGGCGAACCTCTACGTACGAGCCGAGCGCTTTGACGATGCCATCCGACAATACCAGGTGGCGATCACGATTGATCCGGACAACTGGGATGCGCAGGATGATCTGGTAAGCGCCTGCACCGACGCCGGACGGTATGACGAAGCGATCGATTTGATGAAGAGTCTGATCACCAAGAGGCCCGAGTGCGCGGATCAATACTTGCGTCTCGGCGACCTTTACAACAAAACCGGGCGTGAAACCTTCGCCCTGGACGCCTACCGCAACGCTGTTGAGAGGCATCCTGAATACCTGGAAGCCGTCATCAAAGTCGGCACGTCGAACCTGCGCGGTGGCAATTACGTCGAAGCGGCCAAGTCGTTCAGTCAGGCGATCGAGATCAACGACCGCGTGCTTAGCGCGTACGTCGGGATGGGTGTTGCGCAGCAGGCATCCGGACGGATCGAGGAAGCAAAGGAAAGCTTCGAGATGGCCGGCGGTGTCGAGCCCAACAGCACCCTGCTCTTCGGCGAGGTCGCGCGACTACAGCTAAAAGTCTCCGCAGCGGAGCAGACCAAGAAGTACCTCTCCCCTACCGCTGTGGCGCTCGCGCCGCAGGGTCCGCCGGACGAATTCGTATCATCCCTAATCGAGCGGCAAATCGACAACTTGGGTGAGGCCATACACCGGCACCCCAACCACGCCGACCTGCAGTACCGACTTGGCTTGCTGCTCCGGCAACAAGGCGATCTATCCGGGGCGATCGAGGCCTACGCGAACGCTCTGCGGATCAACCCCCAATACTTCAAGGCTCTGCTCAAACTGTCGCTGGCGCTGCGTGAGTCGGGTGACCCGCGAGGCGCGATGGACGCTGCGAAACGTGCCCTCCAGATCGATCCGGAATCGGCGACGTTGCATTATCAGCTGGGCGTGATGTTCTCGGATCAGAACGAATTCTCCTTGGCCGTCGAACGATTTGATTTCGCCGTTAAGAACGACCCGAAAAATGTCGATTACCTGTCCCACCTGATCCTCGCGTTGCAGAACATGGGACTGCTTGACCGGGCGACGGAGACCGGGCGCATGCTGTCCGACGTGAGCAAGGCGTCAGCCGATGGCGGCGGAACGACACGCGATCCTGCCGATCCGACCGGGTTGCGGCTTTAGCGCATCTTCCGTAGTCGAACGTCGGGTCTGCCGGTCACCTATCAGCAGTCAACATTCACGCATCCAGCTACTCTCCCCGTGGAACTGCGGGCGTCGGCGAAGCAGGTTCAGCCAGCAACTCCTGAATCAATTCCGATAGACCGTCACCCGGGTCCGTCGAGCGGAGAATACCACGCCGGTCTACGACGAAATATGCTGGGAGCTTTACTACCCCGTTGGCGATGATGAGCTTGTTTTCAACGCCCTTGCCTTCACAGTACTTCGGCCAATTCAG
>JADFNY010000428.1 GCA_022563115.1 Acidobacteriota bacterium
AGCGCTGCGCGTTGATCGCGATGCTGGTGATGGCCTAGCAGGGTGCTGAAGAACTGCCGGGAGTGCTTAGCCACGACCTGCTAGCATGGCCCGGTGTCCATCCGAGCGACTCTGATCGGCGCCGATTGGCCTCGCAAGATCCTCCACGTCGACCTCGATGCCTTCTACCCGAGCGTCGAAGCGCTCGACAACCCGGATCTCATCGGCCAGCCGATCATCGTCGGCGGCCTCGGTCGCCGCGGCGTTGTCGCCTCCGCCTCGTACGAAGCCCGCGAGAGCGGCGTCCACTCCGCCATGCCGATGGAGCGGGCCCGTCGCTTGTGCCCCGATGCGGTCTTTCTGCGGCCGCGGTTCAGCCGTTACCGCGAGCTCTCCAAACAGGTCTTCGCCATCTACGAGGCCTGGACCGAGCGCCTCGAGCCCCTGTCCATGGACGAGGCCTACCTGGACGTTACCCACCACATCAGCTCGCCGGTTGACATCGCCAAGTCGATCCGCGCGTCGATTCGTCGGAAGACCGGGCTAACCGGCTCCGCCGGCGTTTCGACCAACAAATTTCTCGCCAAGCTGGCGTCCGATATCGACAAGCCCGACGGGCTCACGATCATCCGGCCCGAGGACGCCCGTGCCTTTCTTGCCGCCCTGCCGGTCGAGAAGCTCTGGGGGGTCGGGCCGGCCAACGCCGAGCGTCTCCGCAGCCACGGCTTCGAGCAGATCGGACAGCTCGCCGCCCGCCCCCTCGAGGATCTCGAGCGTATCTTCGGCGAGCGGTGGGGAAAGCAGTTGTGGGAGTTTGCCCACGGTCGTGACTGCCGACGGGTCGAGCCGCCCGGTGAGCCCAAGTCGATTTCCTCCGAGACAACCTACGAGAGCGACCGGCCCTCTTGGAACGCGGTGTGGCCGAACATCGAGCGGTTCGCCGCCGACCTGGAACGCCGCCTCGAGCGCTGGAGCCTGAGCGCCCGAACCGTGACCTTGAAGGTCCGCTTCCAGGACTTCACCACGATCACGCGATCGCATACCCCGTCGGTGCCGGTGCGCCAGGTCGATGAGATACTGAAGGTCGCTCGCCGGTTGGTGGAGCGCGTTCCGTTGGACGGCAGGCGGATTCGCCTGGCCGGCTTGGGCGGTTCCAATCTGATCCGCCCGGGCGAGCAGGCGACGGGGCTTGACGATGGTGGCCCCCGCCAGTTGGGGCTTTTCGAGCTGCGCTGACCGGCCGCCCGGCTAGCACCCCAGGCGGAAGCACCAGCCCGTTCCGGGCGGCGTCTACCAGACGTAGACCTTGACCTCTTGGTCGCCGTTGCGCACGTGCACGATGTTGCCGTGGGCGCGTCCGACGGCGCGGATCAGATCGCGAGTGTCGAAGCCCTCACCATCGTAGGCGCGCAGGATGTCGAGAACGGCATCGAGCGGAACGGTCACGTCGACGACCTCGTCGCCGTCGTTGACGTGGATTTCGACGGTATCGCCGACCTTTTCGACCAGCACCGTCTGGTCACGCTCCTGTACGGAGACCAGCACGCCATCGGACGCCTCGCGCAGCACCTCGATGATGTGCTCGGCGTACGGCATGTACTCGGCGTACTCGGCGATCTCCGGAACCTGCACGTACTTGGCCTCCGCCGGCGCGAAGTTGAGCGCCAGCCGGACCAGCGACAGCGGCACCGGCACAATGATGTGCATGCCGTCCGGTCCGCCCTCCCGGACGTCGACAATCGCGTAGTCGGCCGACAGCAGCAGCCCGAGGAAGATCGCCGGCGCCAGCAGAAGACCGATGACGAGTTTCATCGCCATGGCGAATTCCCTTCCCTACTGGATCCAGATGCGGACGGTGGTGTCACCGTCTTCGAAGAAGACGATCTCGCCGCCGGTTGCGGAGCTGATCATCTCGTCGAGCGCGGCGCGGATGTTGAGCTGCTCACCCTCGCCTGACAGCAGCGCGTCGACCACCGAAACGGGGACCTCGACGCGGCCGTTGCTGTTGCCGTCGCGCTGATCGAACTCGATGACGATTTTGTCGGCCGCACGGGAGATCTTGACGTATTCGTCGCCCTCCTCGACCTCGACGAAATCGGCGTCACCGGCGTTGCGTAACTCGGTCCAGGCGCGCCGCAGGTCGGCGATCCGGATGTCGTGGTCGTCCATGTCGAAGTCGATGTGCGAGCCGTCGCCGGAAAGCTCCTTCTGGATTTCCTTCTCGGCGATGTCGGCGAACACCTGCACCAGCGAAACGGGAAGGTTGAGCGCCACACGGCTGCCGTTTTCGCCTTCTTCGGTGACCCGAATGTGCAGCCAGGGCGCGTCCTGCTGCGCTTGCGCGGCGCCGGTGACAAGCAGCGCGGCGGCGAGCGCGACGGCGGTAAGAGCTCGGTTCCTCATAATGCCCCTCCGTGGGTTGTTCATGACCTTGTCGCCACCGTCCCGCTGCTGTCGGCGTCGACTGATGACTCAGCTCGGTTGGCTTAATAGACGGATAGAGTCCTTGGGAGGTTTCATCTAGCCCGCAGATCTCCACGCCCTTCTCCGCGCCCGCAGCAGAAGGG
>JADFNY010000102.1 GCA_022563115.1 Acidobacteriota bacterium
AAATCGATCAGGTCGATCGCCGCCACACCGCGCTCGGTAAACGGCAAGTGATCGTCCTCCATGAACTGCCCAATGCGGTCGTCGAAGACGTCGCCGTGACCGATGCTCGCGGCTGTCTGCCAGACGACGTCGTTGAGCCAACCGGTGCCATGAGGTTCCTTGGGAAACGACAGATCAGCGTCGCCGATCATGTCGAAGAGGATCATCGCGCCGATCCGGTCGAGCTCACCGGCGGCCTCCATGCGCTCGGCCATGTGCTTGCTGCCGTAGCGGCCGTCGGTGTCGTTCCACTCGACCAAGGCCTCTTCGCCGTCGAAAAAGACCAGCCAGACGGGCAGCGGCGGCTTGTTCTCGGCGAGCACTCGGCCGAGCTCGAGCAGGACTCCGGTGCTCGAGCCGGCGTCGTTGGCGCCGACGAACTCGAACTGCTCGAACAGCTTGGTGTCGTAATGGCCAGCCAGCACGATCGCGGGGCCGTCCGGGGCGTCGTCGGCCGCCGGGACCACGGCAATCAAATTGGCCATCGGAACCAGGCCTAGGGGCGTCATGGCGGCGAATTCATCGCGCGTCACGGTGTATCCAAACCCTTGCAGCGTCCTCTCGATGTACTGGCGCATCTGTTCGATCGAGTCGCTGCCCGACACACGGGGGCCGAAGGCGACCGCGTCGGCCGTGTACCTGAGGGCGCGTTCGCCGTCGAAGGCGTTGGCGGCTGCCGTTGTGCCGCTCTGCACCGAGGTTGCCGGAGCTGCGAGGAGCCCGATGGCGACAACAGCCGCCACGGCGGCGAAAAGAGTGCTGCCGGCTGCAAGGCGGCGAAGACGTTGAGACATTGCGGAACGCTCCTCGGGCGACACGTCGGCGGCACCGCCCGCGTTGGGTTCGGAACGACTATCCTTGCCGATATGAGCAAGTTTGGACAACCCCGGGGGCAACCCGCAACCTCGGAGCCCCCATTCGTCGTCCTCGGATGGCGTGGCAACCGCCATTTCCAGACGATCTGGCCGAATCGTATCAAACGCGGACCTGGCGGCGCGCGGCTGGCGAACTGGGCGGAATCCGCCATCATCGAGTCGGAAGACGGCGATTCGCTGCGCGTCTGGTGGTCGCGGCACCGCGACGAGCCGAACGGCGGGAAAGAAGCAACCCGGACCGAACGCGGGCGCTGCGACGCCGTTCGCGGCGCGCCGCCGAACACACCCCGGCCGGTACTCATGGTGCTGCACGGGCTCGTCGGCTGCGCGGATGCCGACAACGTCTTGGCAACGGCGGCAAAGGGATACGCCCTCGGGTTCGACGTCGTCCGGGTCGATCTGCGCAACACCCAGGCCGACGACACCCCCAGCCTCGGCGTCGGCCATGCGGGGCGCAGCGAGGACTTCCGGGCCACGGTACGGCACATCGAGGAACGGGAGCCCGGGGCGCCAATGACGGTGGTCGCCTTCTCGCTCGGCGGCAACATCACGCTGAAGGCAGCGGGAGAGTACCGCGATGCCGTTCCCAAGGATCTCCGCGCCGCCGCCACGATCTCGGTACCGATCGACCTGGAGAGCGCCTGCACCGCGATCGACGAGCGCCGCGAGAACTGGATCTATCGCACCTATTTCCTCAAGCGGTTGGCGCGCCGCTATCTCGACGCCCGGCAGCAGCGACCGGATTTGTTCCATGCCATCGATGTCGATAGCATCCGCGGCATCCGCGACTGGGACAACGCCGTCGTCGCTCCCTTGGGCGGCTTCGCGGACGCCGAGGACTACTACGCGCGCAGCAGCTCGTCGAAAGTCCTCGACAACATCCGGATCCCGACGCTGCTGGTGCACGCCCAAGACGATCCCTTCATCCCGTTCGAGTCGTTCCAGACGCCCGCGATACAGGGCAACGACTTCGTTCGCTTGCTGGCGCCGCAGCACGGCGGCCACGTCGGCTTCTACAGCACGACAACGCTGCCCGGCGAGCCCGACCGCTACTGGGCCGAGAATCGGGCCCTGGCCTTCTGTGCGGAGTCGGTCGGTTTGAGCTGGGGGAACGGCAGTGGATTCGCTCGTCCTGCAGCGCCCGGCGGTAGCTAGTGGCGTTGGACGCCAACCAGCACTCCGCCCTGCTCTGTAACCTGGCGCGCGCCGCGGCGAAACACCCCACCGACGACAAGCTGCTGCTGTGCCAACCCCGCGGTGTCGGCCGAGAGCTGTTGCACTCGCTGGCCCGGAGCGGCGTTGGCTGGCTCGGTTTCCGGGCCCAAACCCCGCGCGACCTCGCCAAGGAGCTTGCTGCGCCTTCGCTGGCGCATGACGGCCTGGCGCCGATCGACGGCTTCGAGGAGCTGGCGTTGCTCGACGAGGCGATCGACGAGGTGTTGGCCGCCAAGATCGGTGAAGTTCTCGCCGACCTGCGCGAGGCGGTCGGCTTTCGCAACGCCTTGGCGACGTCGGTGCGGGAGTTGCGGCTCTCCGGGCTCGACGCCAAATCGGTGGCGGCGGCGGGGCTCGAGGATGGTCGCAAGGGCGCTGCCCTGGCGGCCATCCAAGAGCGCTACGAAGACAGCCTGAGATCGGCGTCGCTCGTCGACCTCGGCGACGTCCTGCGCCGCGCCGTCGCCGTTCTCGAAGACGGTGCCGAGCTCCCGGCCCAACGCGTCTACCTGGTCCCGGGGATGTCGTTATATGGCCTTCGAGGTGCCCTGCTCGAGCGCCTGCTGGAGCGTGGTGCCGAGGTATTGCCGGGCGATCCGGTCTGCGGTATCGATACGCCCGAGGGGCTCCTGCAACCGGCGACCGAGGCGCCCCCGAGCGGCGCCTTGTCGTTTCTGTACGCAGTCGAGGATCTCCCCGCCCCCGACCTGTTCACCCCCGGCGAGGAGCTCGCCGACATCGAAATCTTCGCCGCCGCCGGTCCGGTCGACGAGATTCGCGAGGTCCTGCGTCGCGTGATGGCCGCCGGGATCCCCTGGGACGAGGTCGAAATCGTCGCCACCGACAGGATCGTCTACGGCACCGCTCTCGATTCGATCGCGCCGGGACTCGTCGCCGGCAGCGATCGCGGCAGCCGGGTGACCCACGCCGCCGGTTTACCGGTTGGGCGCACCCGCGTCGGACGGGCGGTCACCGGATATCTGCGCTGGATCGGCGAGGGGTTCCCGGAGGAGATCCTCCGCTCGCTGTTCCAATACGGCCTGCTGCGCGGCGAGACCGGCGAAAATGGCTTTTTCGGGCAGCGCGCCGCCCGCCTGATCCGCGAACTGCGGATCGGCTGGGGCCGCGATCGCTATCGCCGCCAGGTGGAGTGGGCTCTCGAGAGCCTCGACCACCCTCCCAGCGAACGCGAGCGCCGCAACCTCACCGACGAGCAGGTCGAGAGCTTTCGCGAACGGCGCCGCGCCGACCTGAAGGCATTCCTTGACCTCCTCGAACCGATTCTCGATGCCACCCCGACGACCCCCGACCGGCTCGACGCCGATTCCGTCATGGTGTCACCCGCGGCGCTCGCCGGCGGCGTGTTGCGCTTTCTCGACTTCGTACCGACGCCGGAGGAACCCGATACCGAGGCCGAGGCCAAGCGCCGTCTGGTCGAGGTGTTGCAGCGCACCGCGGCAACGTTGACGCGCGAAACCACCTTCGGCGCCGCCGCCGTAATCCTGCGGCGTTTCCTCGACCTTCGGGTGCCCTCCCCGTCGACCCACGGACGAGTTCCCTGGAGCTCGGCGGGCGGCTACCTGCACTTCACCGATATCGACCACGGCGGGCTCAGCGGCCGGCCGAGTACCTTCGTGGTCGGCCTGGACGCCGGCCGCTTCCCGGGGCTCGGGACCCAAGACGCGCTGCTGCTCGACATCGACCGTGCGCGGCTCACCGACGAGCTGCCGATCTCCGCCGATCTGCTGGCCGAGCGACGCTACACCTTCGCGGCGTTGCTCGCCGGGCTTCGCGGGCGGGTGACGCTGAGCTATAGCGCCTGGGACGCCAGCGAGGGACGAAACCTGTCGCCCTCACCCGTCTTGCTGCAGGCGCTGCGCTTGAAGACCCTGAACCCGAACGCCAGCTACGAGCAACTGCACGCGGCTACCCGTCCGATCTGCGGCCCGGTCCCGTCATCGAGCGGTCGCATCGGCAGTGTGGACGTGTGGCTGGGCGCGCTTGACGATGACGGCGTGCTGCGCCCCGGCCTCGACGCGGTACGAGCTGAATTCCAGGGTCTCGATGACGGCCTCCGCGCCCGCGAGTTGCGCCTCGATAGCGGCCTCAACGCCCACAAGGGCGTCGTCGTCCCGCGCCCCGACCTTTTCGATCCGCGCCGCCGCGGGCGCCAGCTGCTGCTATCGGCGTCGCGGCTCGAGACGCTCGCCGGTTGCCCGCTGCGCTACTTCTTCGGCTACGTCCTGGGCCTCAAGCCGCCCAACGACGTCAAGTTCGAGCCCGACCGTTGGCTCGATCCACTGCAGCGCGGCTCGATGTTTCACGACGTCTACGAAGAAATCGTCAACACGGCGCTGGAAAAGGGCCTGGATGCCGACGATCCGGAGCTCGTTGCGCTCGCCGAAGCCGTCTTCGAGAGGGCAATCGGCGCGGCGCGCTTCAAGGTGCCGACGCCCAGCGAGGCGGTGTTCGAACGCGAGCAGCGCGAGCTACGCGCCGACCTCGACGTTTTCCTCGGAATGCTCGCCGAGGACGGGGGCCATTGGCTGGCCACCGAGTGGAAATTCGGCTTCGGCGACCCGGAATCGCCGGAGGTCGAGCTTCGCCTCGGCAAGGACGCCGTCTACCTACGCGGCGCCGTCGACCGCATCGACGAGCTCGACGACGGAAACCTCGGCATCGTCGACTACAAGACGGGCTCGGCGTTCAAATTTCGAGACAACACCGGGAGTTACAACGGCGGCACGCGCCTGCAACACGCTCTCTACACCCAAGCCGTCGAGCAAATCCTCGAGCGCCCCGTGGCGCAGGCCGAATATCAGTTCCCCACCGTGAAGGGCGACCCACGGAGGGCAAAGTACGAACGCGCCCTGCTCGACCGCTGGCCGGAAATCCTCACGCAGCTCTTCGACATGGTCGCGGCGGGGCATTTCCTGCCGCCGTTCGACGACGATCCGCCCTGCAGGATCTGCGACTTTACCTCGTTGTGCCGCGTCACGACGGACCGCTACGGCAACCAAACTTCGCCGCCGGTCGTCTGGGCGCAGGAGAACCACGCCTTGAAACCCGAGTACGAGCCGCTGCGACGCATCCGTCGCGTCGACGACGACGGGGAGGCCCAATGAGCGAACGACCGATCGGGGACCAGGCACAACGCGACCGCATCGAAACCGACCTCGATACCAACCTGCTGGTCGAGGCCGGCGCAGGCTCGGGCAAGACGTGGTCGCTACTGAACCGGCTGGTGGCGTTGATTCGCACCGGCACGGCCGAAATCAGCCACATCGCGGCGGTCACCTTCACACGCAAGGCGGCGGCCGAGCTGCGGGAAGGATTCCAGACGCGGTTAGAGGCGGCGATCGAGGAGGCCCGCAGCGAAGGCGGCCCCGGGGCTGATCGGGACGAGATCGAGCGGCTGGAGGCCGCCGTGCGCGACATCGACCGTGGCTTTATCGGAACGATCCACGCGTTTTGCGCCCGCCTGCTGCGCGAGCGACCCCTCGAAGCCCGCCTCGACCCGTCGTTCCGCGAGATCTTCGGGCCCGAGGAAGAACGGCTACGGCGCCAGGCCTGGGACCGGCACCTCGAGCGGCTGATTGCCGACGGCGACGAGTCGCTCGCCACCCTGCGCTCGGTCAACCTCGAGCCGTCGTCCCTGTACGGCCCGTACGCAGCGGTGGTCGAGCAGCCCGACGTCACCTTCCCGGCCGACGTCCAGAAGGCGCCCGAGGTCGGCGGGTTGCGCGCCGAGCTTGAAGCGCTGCTCGACGAGGCCGTGGCGCTTCTGCCCGATCGCGAGCCGGAGCCCAAATGGGGCTCGCTGCAGACGAAGGTGCGGCGCCTCGAATGGGCGCGGCGCTCCGAACGGTGGTACGACGACGCGTTCTTCTTCGATGCCCTCGAAGGCATTGTCGGCCCCAGTCTCAAGCCCACCTACAAGCGCTGGGGCGCCAACTGCGATGCCATCCGGCCGGTGGAAGCGGCGATGACCCGCTTCGCGGACAAGGAAGGGCCGGCCGCTGATTCTCTGCGGCGCTGGCGTGCCTACCGCTACAAGATCGTTCTTGATTTCATCCAACGCGCCGCCGAAACGTACGCCGCCGACCGGCGGCGCCTCGGCCTGGTTACCTTCAATGACCTGCTGATGGACACCGTGCGGCTGCTCACCGAGAGCCCCTTGGCGCGGCGCGATCTTGCCCGCCGCTACCGTCACTTGCTGGTCGATGAATTCCAGGACACCGATCCGATCCAGGCCGAGATCGTCTTCCTGCTGACTGCTACGGACCCCGAAGAAACCGACTGGCACAAGGCGGTACCGCGCGACGGCGCGCTGTTCGTCGTCGGCGACCCCAAACAGAGCATCTATCGCTTCCGCCGCGCCGACATCGGCACCTATAACCAGGTCAAGGCGCGCTTCGAGCGACGCGACGAGGTTCTCTCGTTGACCACGAACTTTCGCTCGCAGCCACCGATCGAGGAGTTCGTCAACGGCGTCTTCGAAGGGTTTTTCCCTGCCGACGCGACCGAGCACCAGGCGGCCTTCGCCCCGCTCAACGTCTGTCACGACGACCAGGTACCGCGCGGCGTCTACTGGTACGAGGTAGCCTGCGCCTCCAAGGGCGCCCCCGCGGTTGCCGCCGCAGATGCTCCGCTGGTGGCGAGCTGGATCAAGGCCCGCATCGACTCCGGCGAGCGCGTCGCCGGCGACTTCCTGGTGTTGACCCGGCGCAAGAACTGGCTGAGCGACTACGGCGTCGAGCTCGAAAAGCGCGGCATTCCGTTTCAGATCAGCGGCGCCGGCGTCGATATCAACGAGGAGCTGCAGGAGCTGGTCGCCGTAGTGCGCGCCCTCAACGACCCTCACAACGTCGTCCACACCGTCGCCGTGCTCGTCGGGTTGTTCTTCGGTATCGATCACGAGCAACTGGCGGCCCACCGGCTCGACCACGACCTTGCCGAAACGCTGGGGCGGCGGATGTTCGACTTCACCACCCCCGAGTTCCGCGACGCCGAGGACTCGTCGACGCCGGTGGAGCGGGCCCTCGCACAACTTTGCCGCTGGTGGAACATGACGCTGGCGCTGCCGGCTGACGTCGTCATCGGCACCATCGTCGACGACCTCGGGTTGTTCCCTTACCTGGCGGCGGGCGAGGCAGGCAGCAGCAACGCCGGGGCCCTCGCCTACGTGCTGAACGCGGTGCGGCGGGCGGGCGTCAACGGCGACACGTCGTTGGGCGCCGCGCTCGAGGCCCTCGACGAGGCGCTGCGCGACGACGAGGTCGAGGCGCCCCTGCAACCGGGGCGCGACGACGTCGTGCGGGTCATGAACCTTCACAAGGCGAAGGGCCTCGAGGCCAACGTCGTCGTCCTGGCGCACCCTGCCGGGCGACCCGACTTGGCGATCAAATCTGTCGTGCAGCGGGTCGAAGGAAGCAGGCCGCGCGGCGCCTTCGTCATCCAACGCCCGGTCGGTCGGTTCGGCTACAGGATCGTCGCGGCACCGCTCGACTGGGACGAGCTCGCCGCCCTCGAAGCGCCGTGCGAGGACGCCGAGGAGCATCGCCTCCTGTACGTGGCGGCGACCCGGGCGCGGCAAGAGCTGTTGATCTCCTATTGCGAGGCGAGCGAGAACTCGTCGCCGTGGCAACCGTTCTACGCGTTCAGAGATTCGCTGTGCGGGCAATTGGATGTGCGACTCGAAGAACCGCCGGAGCGGCAGCCGTTGGAGCTCGCCGAGGGCACGATCCAATCCGAAATCGACGACCTGGAGAAAGATCGCCGCCAGCGCGCTGAACCGAGCTACGAGATCACCTCGGTCACCAAGATGGTCAAACACGACACCTCGATCTTCGCCGTCGATGCCGGCGGCCTCGGGCGGGCCTGGGGAAACGCCGTGCACGAGGCGCTCGAGGCAGCCAACCGCGGTGTCGGCGGCGACGGCATCCGGGCGATCTGTCGTACCGCCCTGCTCGACAACGACTTGCCGCTCGACGCCGACGGGGAGCCCGCCGATCTCGACGATCTGGAGGTGCTGGTCGGGCGGGTACGGGGCAGCGATACGTGGCAGCGGGCCCGGGAGGCGGAGACCGTGCTCGTCGAGGCACCGTTCGCCCTCGCGATCGGCGGCAGAGATCGCACGACGATCGTCGAGGGGGTCATCGATCTTGCCTTCGCCGAGCCCGACGGCTGGGTGATCGTCGACTACAAGACCGACGTCGTCGACGATCCCGACAACCTCGAGGCCCGGCGCCGGCAGTATCGGGCCCAGGTCGACGCCTATGCCGAGTACTTCGAGCGGATCTCCGGGCAGGCGGTCAAGGAGCGCCAGATTCTCTGGGTCGGCATGGGTCTCGATGCCGAGGTCTGGTGATACGCTTGCCCTCGAGGGTGGCGCGCCGAGCCGTGAGCCGCGCTCACCGCCCAGAGGCAACCATGTCCGCACGCTCGCTCATCACCATCGTCTCGTTGCTTGCCATCGCCGCGCTTCTCCCTGCCGCGCCGATTTCGGCGCAAGATGAGCTCGAAGTGAAGGTGACGCCGCTATACCACGCCACGTTCGTGCTCCAGTTCGGCGACCAGACGGTCATCGTCGACCCCGTCGCCCGTGCCGACTACAGCGGATTCGGCGAGCCCAACGCCATCCTGATCACCGACGTGCACCCCGACCACTGGAACATGGAGACGGTGGCGATGTTGATGGGCACCAAGACGAAGGTCATCGCACCCGATGCGGTGGCCGACTCATGGGGCGGCATCGACACGGTCCTGAAGAACGACGAAATCACCGACGCCGACGGCATCACGATCGAGGCGGTACCGATGTACAACCTCGAGCGGGGACCCCGCGACGGCGAGCTGTACCATCCGAAGGGGCGTGGCAACGGCTACATCGTCAGCCTCGGCTTCGAGCGCATCTACATCGCCGGCGACACCGAGTGCATTCCCGAGATGAAGGAGCTCGAGGGCATCAGCATGGCGTTCATCCCGATGAACGGCTACACCATGCCGCCCAGCGAGGCTGCTGAGTGCGTCAAGGCCTTCAAGCCCGAGGTGGTCTACCCGTACCACTTTAACGACAGCGACCTGGACGTCTTCACCTGGAGGCTCGAGGACACGCCGGAGATCGAGGTGCGCATCCTCGATTGGTATCCGCGCCGCTAGTGTGCTGTCCCCGACATGGCTTGACACTTGCCGAGGGAATTGCGGGCGAGGTCAAGGAAGGGCGAGGAAAGCGATGCTTTCGCATCGTCGACGAGGCCCGACGCTTAGCAGGCCGTGGCGGAAGTGTGATGGGTCTGGCTTCGGTGTGGCCAGGCTATTCTTCCTGCTGGGCCTCCGCAGCAACCTCGAGAAGGTCGCTGTAGGAGCGCTCGTCACCGTCACCGGCCGAAACCGGCAATCCGTAGTCGACCCAGCCCTGCTGAACGACGGTGCCGACGGGATCGCGCTTGCCCGAGAAGCCGCCGTCGACGTTGACGACGCTCTCGTAGCCGGCCGACTGCATGAGCGTCGCCGCTTGAAACGACCTTTGTCCGGAGGCGCATCCGACGTAGATCGGCGCATCCTGGGCGATGGTGCCGAGTACCACGGCCAGGAATTGGTGGTTGGGCTGCGGCTCCCCGGTGGCCGGGTCGAAGTGGAAGATCGGGACGTTCAACGCCCCCTCGGGATGACCCTGCTCGAATTCGTGTTCCGAGCGAACATCCAAATACACGGCCTTGTCCTCCGAATCGAGTCGGGCGGCGACGTCGACGGGCGTCATCTCACGGATGCTCACTCTTCCTCCTCG
>JADFNY010000429.1 GCA_022563115.1 Acidobacteriota bacterium
TGCGGAAGTAGTTCCAGTCGTTCTCGCTGAGCTTGCCGTCGCGATCCAGGTCGCTCATCCCGATGCGTTGTCGCGCCCGCCCTTCGGGAAGCTCCTCGCGGGCGAGCAAACCGTCGCCGTCGGCGTCGTACGCCAGCGCCTCCTCGAAGGAGCCGACGTCCATGGTGTTTCCGGGGTCGTTGAGGGGCGACCCATAACCGTTCACGTAAGCGATGCCGTCGGCCACGACCGGCACCGACTTCATCTCGTGGATCATTCCGCGCACCCACCAGAGGCGCTCTCCGGTGGCGATCGAGTAGCCGCTGAACAGAAACGAGCCCACCACCAGAAGCTGCGGCTCGTCGTCCTCCGGCTGCCACACGATCGGCGTCACATGCGAGCTCGCCGCTTCGGGCCGGTCGACCTTCCACACCACGTCGCCGCTTTCGCCGTCGAGGGCGATGAGGAAGGAGCCGGTGCGCTGGTCGCAGACGAGCAGGACCTTGCCGTCGAACACCACCGGCGAAGCGCCCATCCCGTAGAGGTTGTCGAAGGGGCCGAGCGGAACCCGCCAGGCTTCGTTGCCGTCGAAGTCGTAGGCGAGCAGGCCGAACTCAGCGAAGAATACGTACACACGGGCGTCGTCGACCGCTGGACTCGGCGCCGCGGGGTTGTTGCGCGGGTCGAGGTGCTCAACGCGCGGCCGGGGCGCTTCGCGCCGCCACAGTTCACGGCCGTCAGCGCGATCGAGCGCGATCGTCAGCAGCCGGTCGTCTTCGAAGGCGGTGAGGAAGATCCGCTCCGGTGTGAGCACCGGCGAGGAGTACCCCTCGGGCACCGCGGTCTTCCAGATGACGTTGTGGTCGGGGCCGATCTCGACCGGTAGGCTGTCGCTGTCGCCGACCCCCGACCCATTGGGGCCGCGGAAGCGCGACCAGCCGGCGAGGTCGGTGTAGCGTTGCCCGGCCGGATTGGCGCTGGGTGATGTCGAGGTCGGTGCCGTCGCGGCGGCTCCGGCGGCTATGGAACCGGCGATGACAAAAGCCAGCAGGTGGCGCAGATGACGGCGATTCATGCGCCGGACTCTCGCTGAAACTCTGGTTGAGGGCAGTCGGCTAGAAACGATGAAGGGGTTCGCATCTCTCATATCACTCGTAGCGCAGCGCCTCGATCGGATCGAGGTTGGCGGCACGAACCGCCGGGTAAATGCCGGAGATCAGGCCCGCCGCCATCGAAACGCTGGTCGAGAGCGCCACCGATCCGAAAGTGATCACCGTCGCCCAGCCGGCGGAGGCGGCGACCACGAGCGCGATGATGACCCCCATGGCGACGCCGGCGACGCCGCCGATGAGGCTGATGGTGAACGCCTCGATCATGAACTGAACGCGGATTTCGGAGCGCCGCGCGCCGACGGCGCGGCGGATGCCGATCTCACGGGTACGTTCGAGCACCGTCGCCAGCATGATGTTCATGATGCCGATACCGCCGACCAGCAGCGAGATGCCGGCGATGCATCCCATGACGACGTTGAACAGCCGCTGGGTAGCGCGGCTCTGGTCGAGCAGCGCCTCGGGGACCACCAGATCGAAGTCATCGGCGCCACCGTGCACACGTTCGAGAAGCCGCTCGATGGCGACCGCCGTGGCCTGCGGTGACACGCCCTCGGCGAGACGCACGATGATCTCGTCGAGAGGGGCTTCGAGCGGCGGGCGATCGAACTTGCGAATCGCCGTGCTGGCGGGGACATAGATCTCGGTCGACGTGGTGCCGATGGCGACACCCTGGAAGCTCGAGCCGCCGCCGCTCTCCTCCAGCACGCCGATGACCTCGAACCAGAGGTCGTTGACCTTGAGGTGCTTGCCGATCGCCTTTTCGGAGCCGAACAGGTTGCGGCGGATGCTGGTGCCGATCACCGCCACCTGGGCGTGGTTCTCCTCGTCGATGGCGTCGATGAAGCGGCCCTCCGCAAGGCGCAGACTGGAAAGCTCGTCCTGGTGTCGCGACGCGCCGATGAGTTGGCCCTGCGTCTGCGCTCCGGGCGCCATGATCATGTAGGTGGTGACTTCGAGGCGTGGCGCGGTCAGCTCCACTCCCGGCACGCCATCCTCGATGATGGTGGCGTCACGCAACGAGACGCCGAGCGACTGCCTGCGGATCTCGTTGAGCTCGTCGTCGGCGATGTCGGGGTTGCGCACCAGCACGTTGCGCAGGCCCATGCGATCGATCATCTCCATGGCCTGCAGCTCGGCCCCGGCGCCGATCGAGAGCATGGCGATGACCGCACCGACGCCGAAGATCATGCCGAGCATGGTGAGGACCGAGCGCAGCTTGTGAGACGCCAGGTTGTGCAGCGCGCTGACGATCGACTCGGGCAGGTTCATTCTGTCGTCCCAATCAGTCTCATCGCACTTTCCCCTCGGGGTGCCAGCTAGCCCCCTCCGGGCGCCTGCAGGCCGGTGGGTTCGTTCGCTTCCTGTTCTTCGGGCTGCGCCGCGCGCCTCGGGTCCTGCAGCGCCACGAAGTCGCCCTCTTCGAGGCCGCTCTCGACCACGACCCGAC
>JADFNY010000103.1 GCA_022563115.1 Acidobacteriota bacterium
TCACGGAGTCGTTGGCCGTACATCTGGTAATTCTATCGTCACTGGAGGCTGGGTGAAACCACACATAGAGGCCCCGCCGGCCTGTGGCCGGCGGGGCCTCATGACTCCCTCTGGACCCGGACTCGCTTCAGCGGGTCCGGAACGCTCTACTCGTACTCCCATATGAACCAAGCGCCGCGTGGCTTCGCCAACATTGCTCCGTACACGGTCGGTATGGTGAGACTCGAGGAAGGGCCGCTGATCACGGCGCAGCTCACCGATGTCGAGGGTGTCGAGCTGCACATCGGCATGCCGGTCGAGATGGTCACCCGCAAGCTGCAAGAGAGCTCCGAGCACGGCTACATCGTCTACGGCTACAAGTTTCGACCCTTGGTCTCGCCGCCGATTGCCTCGTCGCCGTCGACGCGGGACGGGGTGGTCGCAACGTGACCAAGGCACGCCAGGACCGCACGATCGACATCGCCGCGGCGGTCGAGCAGGTCGCCGACGGGATGACCGTGGGGCTTTCCGGATTCTCCTACCAGAACCCACCGATGGCGATCGTCCGCCAGATTATCCGTCGCGGCCTTCGCGACCTGACGCTGGTCTCGGGACCCACCGCCGGCATCGAGACCGACCTGCTGATCGGTGCCGGTTGCGTGCGCCGCGTCGTCGCCGCCGGCGTCGCGCTCGAGCGCATCGCGGGGATCGCTCCGGCGTTCCGCTACCACGCCGAGCGCGGCGACGTCGAAGTCTGGGAGTGTGACGAGTGCATTTGGTACGTAGCGTTGAAGGCGGGTGCGTGGGGTGTCCCCTACCTGTTGTGGCGGGGCGGCGTCGGCACCTCTTTGCCCGAGCTCAACACCGAGCTCGAGGAAGTCGAGGAGAACGGAGGGCGATATCTGCGCGTCCCCGCGATCCGGCCCGACATCGTCTTTCTGCACGCCGCGGAGGCCGATCCGTTCGGCAACGTGCGCGCTTGCCGCCAGGCGTACCTCGGGCGGTCGTTCGCCGAGCGCGCCCTGGCGGAGGCTTGCAACGGGGCGGTCATCTGCACGGTCGAATCGATCGTTGCCAACGAGCGGGTCGTCGCCGAGCCGGAATGGACGCTATTGCACGGAGCCCTCGTCGCTCAGGCTCCTTGGGGCGCCCACCCTGGCGGCGTCAGCGGCCGCTACGTGCCCGATCTCGAGCATATCCGCGCCTACGCCCGCGCCGCCACCGAGCTCCGCACTGGAAACGACGGGCCCTACCGCCGATATCTCGAGGCGTTCATCCATGAAGCCACCGATCACGACGGCTACCTTCGAGCCGTGGGCGACCACGAGCTCCGTTCGCTGCGCATCGAGGCCGCCTGAGGACCGCACGCCATGGCCATCGCCACCGACAAGCCGAGCGGCGTCGCCCACATCGAAGGTCTCGACGAAGCCACCACCGCGCTCATGGTGTGCGTCGTGGCTCGTGAGCTCCGCGACGGCCAGGTCGTCGCCTTCGGCCTCCACGCCGACGCCATGCTGAGCGCGGCGATGCTCGCGCAACAGCTTCACGCCCCCAACCTTCGCATCCGCCACGGCCTGCGCGCCGAGCGCGGCATGGTGTTCGGTGCCGCCGCGTGGACCGACCGGCGCGACGATGATTCCTGGCGCCGAGTCGAATACCTGGAGGCCCACGACGCCATCCTGCGCGCCGCCAACCCAGCCTCACCGATGCGGTTCTGCGACGTCTTCTTCGTCGGCGGGATGCAAATCGACCGCGAGGGCAGCACCAACCTCATCGGCTTGAAGGGCGCCGACGGGCGGCTCGCGGTGCGCGGCCCCGGATCGATCGGCACGACGTCGATCGGCACATTTGCGGCCGATGTGATTCTGTTCAGCCCCGAGCACTCGCCGCGCCGTTTCGTCGAGACCGTCGACTTCGTCTCGGTCCCCGGCTGGAAGCGTCGTGCCGCCGTCGGCCTCGAGGGCGGCCCCCGCCTGTGCGTCACGTCGAAGGCGGTCATGGATTTCGAGGACGGCCGCATGCGGCTTCGGTCCGTGCACGCCGGCTCAACCATCGACGAGGTGGTCGCGGCGACGGGGTTTCCGCTGCTCCTTGCCAACGACATCCCGACAACACCGGTGCCGAGCGACGCCGAGCGCCAAGCGCTTGCTGCTCTGGCCGGCAGCGACTCAACCGCCGGCGACCCGGCCGTCACGGACCCGACCCGCGGCGACTCGACCGCCACCGACCCGACCTCCGGGGACTTCGGAGCATGAGCAAGATCGTCGATCTTTACTCGCTCTCTGCGGCGGTGCCGTCGGGAGCAACGGTCGCCATCGGCGGTTTTCAGCTCAACCGCGTCCCGGTCGCACTGCTGCAGGCGATCGCCGACCGCGGTCGTACCGACCTCGAGTGCGTGTCGGCGCCTAACCCGCTGGGCCTCCAGATCTTGGCCGCGGCGGGCTGTATCCGCGCCGCCGAGTGCGGCTTCATCGGATTCCAGTATGAGGACGGCTTCGTCATTGCCCCGGCGGTCCGCCGCGCACTGGCGACAGGCGAGTTGCGCCTGCGACAACCCGACGTCTACGACACCATCCAGTCGCTGCGCGCCGCCGCCGACAACGGCGAGCCGCGCGCCGACTTCGCCCTGCTGCATGCTCAGCGTGCCGATCGTAACGGCAACCTCCAGATCGACGATCCCTACGTCGACGTCGAGCTTGCCCACGCCAGTGGCGCGGTGCTGGCCACCGCCGAGGTCGTCGTCGACGAGATCGACGCTCCCACCATCCCGGCTGGCAAGGTCGAGCTCATCGCCGTGGTGAAAAACGGCGCCGCGCCTACTTCCTGTTTCGGCCACTACCCCCGCGACGCAGCCGGGGTGCGCGAGCACATCGGGGTGACAACGGCGACGGCGCCAACTCCGACGACTCCGGCGGAGGGCGAAGCCGGCGCCGTTGCGTTGAGCGAAGCCAGCACCGTTGCGGAGGACGAAGCCAGCGCCGCTGACGAACTTCTCGTCTACATGGCCCGACAGGTGAACGACGGCGAGGTCATCGTCACCGGCCTCGCCTCGGCAGTCCCGATGCTCGCTATCGAGCTGGCGCGCCGCACCCACGCCCCGGGCTTGACCTACATCAACTGCATCGGGGCGGTCAATCCGCGCATCGACGCGGCGCTGCCGACCTCGGTCGAGGCCGACCTCCGGAACCGCTGCGAGCGCACCATCGAGCTCCCCGATCTGTTCGATCTCGCTCGCAACGGGGGCGTCGACGCGATGTTCTTCGGCGCCGGCCAGGTCGATGGACGCGGCAACATCAACCTCAGCCGCATCGGACCGGCGGACAACCCCAAGGTCAGGTTCGCCGGCCCAGCGGGGTCTCCTTCGATGCGGTCCTATGTCCGGCGCGTGCTGATCACGGTGCCCCATCAATTGCCGCGCAACCTCGTTGAGCGGGTCGATGTCGTGACCTCGGCGCCCGCCGACCGCAACGAGGAAACAATTCTCGTCACCGACGCCGCCATCTGGCGCCTCCGTTCGAATGGATTCGAACCCGCGAGCCTACACGCCGGTGTCACCTCGGAAGACCTTTCAGGCCGCACCGGGTTCGAGTTCGGCGGCGAATTGCCCACTGTCACGACGCCACCGAGCGAGTCAGAGCTCGCGGCGCTCCACTCCATCGACGCCGACGGGCTCCGCTATCGCTTGCTCGCCGGCAAAGGCTCATCTGCCCGTTGCTTGCCCGCAAGAGCTCATCCCACGAGAAGTCGAAAGCCCGAAAAGGTGATGCATGAACGCTGACGGAACAGAGGCGGCGACGCTAACGAGTGTCGCAACCCTCACGAAACCCTCTACCGCGGTACCGCGCACGATGCGCGCCGTCGTGCTGCGTGAGTTTGGCGGCCCGGAGGTACTGAAACTCGAGGAGGTACCGGCCCCGGCCCTGGACTCGCTGGCCGACGACGAGGTGCTGATCAAGACCCGCGCCTGCGGCGTCTGCTACCACGACATCATCAACCGCCGCGGCGACCTGCCGCGTACCCGTGTGCCGGCGATTCTCGGCCACGAGATCGCCGGTGACGTGGTCGCCGCCGGGGCCGCGGTCGAGAGGTTCGAGCCCGGCGATCGGGTCGCCTCCGTCCAGCGGGTGCACTGCAATGACTGCGCGATCTGCGCGGACCAGCGCCCGACGCTGTGCAAGGACGGCGTGTTCTTCGGCGAGGAGATTCCCGGCGGTTACGCCGAGTACACCGTCTCGCCGGCGCACGGGCTGGCGGAAATTCCAGACTCGATTCCCTACGCCGAAGCGTCGATCTGCGCCTGTACGATCGGTACCGCGATCCACGTCGCCCAGCGCGGCCGCGTCACCGACAGGGACACCGTTCTGATCACCGGCGCTTCCGGTGGCGTCGGGTTGCACGCCATCCAGGTCTGCAAGCTCGCGGGCGCCCGCGTGATCGCGATCACGTCGTCGCCGCAAAAGGTGGATCAACTGCGCCAAGCCGGGGCTGACGAGGTCATACCGGCTCCCGACCTGCGATTCTCGAGCCCGGTGAAGAAGATCACCCGGGGCCACGGGGTCAACGTCGTCTTCGAGATCACCGGTTCGCTAACCTTCGGGGAATCGGTCCGCAGCCTCGCGGTCGGCGGCCGCCTGGTCATGGTCGGCAACCTGGAAACCCAACCAGTCGATTTCATGCCCGGTTTGATGATCCTCAAGGAGCTCGAGTTCATCGGTTCGTTCGCCACCACCACCGACGAGCTCACCGAAGCCTTCCGCCTCGTCGAGAGCGGCGCCATCCGCCCGGTACTCGCCGCGACGCTTCCCCTCGAGGACGCCGCCAAGGCGCACGGAATGTTGTTCGAACGCCGGGTCACGGGGCGGCTGACGCTCGAGATCTAGCCCGGACTTCTCAACGGGCGGCCGTCGTGCTCGCCGATTTCGTACACCGTGCAGATGTTCGGATGGTTCAGTGCGGCGGCGGCGCGGGCCTCGCGCTCGAAGCGCTCACCCCGTCTACTGCTGGGACGGATCCTCATAGGGTCGCAGATTCCACTCGAAGAACGCCCACACCAGGTTCCAGGAGTCGCGCATCGCCGGTGTCCACTCGGGCTCCAGGGTTTCCCGATTGACCAGTCGCTGGAAGCGGTGGCCGCCCAGCGGATCGACGTAGACCTTGGTTTCCGAGAGCCCCGGCTTCTTGGCGCGCAAGGCGTTGATCATCATCTCGTCCTCGACGAAGTTGACGTCGCGGTCGTTGGTCGCCACGTGCACCAACAAGGGCACCTGGAGGTGGTCGACACGGTACATGGGCGAGCGCTCGATGTAGATGTCAGGAACCTCGTGGGGCAGGCCACCGATGCGCTCCTGTGTGGCGTAGGAACGCTGGTATCCGGGGCCCTTGAAAGCGAGTCGGAACACCAGGTTGGTTACCGGAACTTGGGCAACGCCGGCCTTGAAGGGATGCTGGTCGCGAAACACCAGGTGCGCTGTGATGAAACCTCCGTGGCTCCATCCCATGATCCCGATCCGCTCCGGATCGACGTGCGGCAGGTTGCCGGTCATCCAGTCGACGGCGGTGACGACGTCGTCGATCTCGTAGCCGCCGTAGTCGATCGCCCGGTGGTGCTCCTCACCAAAGCCGGTGCTGCCGCGGTACTCGGGCGTGATCACCACATAGCCGCGATCAACGGCCTCTTTGATGAACGGGAACATCGAGATGCTCCAGTTGCCATGCACGCCGCCGTGCACCCACACGATGGCGGCGTGGCCCCGGGGACCACGCTTTTCCAGCGACTGGAACAGGTAGGCCGGGATGTCCATGTCGCCGATACGGCTCCGATAGGTGATCTTCTGGAAGTCGAGCACGCCCTCGCTCGCCTCCCGGTAGCGCTCGTCGGTGGCGGCTTTCCCTTCCATGTCGCGGGCGTAGTCGCGATCGGGATGATCCTCGGTGTCGTTGCTGACGTACAGCAGGCGAGCACGCTCTTCGTCCATCGGGCCTTGGTACCCACGACGCCGTTGGCCTCCCTGTCCCTGGCCAAAGGCCAGCGACGCAGACAACACGACAGCGAGAACAACAAGTGAGAAGAGCCCGACCCTCGACCTGATGGAGACGACCAACTTGCTACGATACATTCCCTTGCCTTTCGTCAGTGCCGTTCGGCCCGGGCCCTTTTGGCGCGGCCGGACGCGCACACTACGGCGAAGGAGGAGTCTACCGCCGTCGCCACCTGCGTGTCCGACCGTCCCCAGGGTGTTGCCGGCCCTCGCCTGGGTGCGCCGCATTCAGTAGAGGGGGAACGGACCCCGTGGTAGCCTTCCCGCAAGCATCTGAACCGTGTTCTCTTGGGGGTTGTGATGGGAATTCAGAGGCGCCAGGTCGCCATCGCCGTGACCGTCATTCTGGTTGCCGTCGTCTATGTGTTCATTACCGGAATGAGCGAGACGATGGTCTATTACTACAACGTCAGCGAGGTCGCCGAGCGCCGCGTGGAGCTCACCGGCGAGGCGATGCGGTTGCACGGGCAGGTCGTCGCCGGGTCGATCGAGAAGGATGACACCGGGCTGGTGCACAAGTTCCTCATCGAGGAAGGCGGGCAGACCGTTCCCGTCGTCTATCGCGATCTCGTCCCCGACACCTTCCAGGACCTCGCCGACGCGGTTGTCGAGGGATCTTTCGACGCCGACGGCACCTTTCAGGCCACCTTCTTGATGGCGAAGTGCCCTTCGAAGTACGAGGCGGAGACCGACTACGCGCAGTTCCGCGAAGCCGGCGTTGTCGTCCCCGTCCAGGGCCGTTAGCCTGCTAGCAGGGTGTTGACGAACTCCCCGCAGACGACTTCTCACTGCCGCTCTCCGCGGCCACTGGATCCTCAACCTCCTGGGTCATGCGCGAACTAGGCCAGATCTGCTTGGTCCTGTCGCTTGCCACCGCCGGGTACGCGGTAGCGGCCTCTTTGCTCGGCGCCCGTCGCCTAAGCGCCGGCCTCATCCAGTCGGGGCGCAACGCCGTCTACGCAACCACCGCGCTGGTGCTCACCGCCGGCGCCTCGCTGATCTACCTGCTGGTTACCGATCGTTTCGACGCCCTCTACGTGGTGCAGAACTCGCGCGCCGCGATGCCGGTGCAATACAAGGTCTCGGCGCTGTGGGGCGGCATGGAGGGATCCTTGCTGCTGTGGGCGATGATCCTGGGGATCTACTCCGGCGTCGTGGCCTACCAGAACCGCCGACGGCATCCCGCGCTCATGCCCTATGTGCACGCCGTCTGCATGGTGACCACGGGATTTTTCGTCTCGCTGATGCTGTTCTCGGCGAACCCGTTCTTGCCGCTGGGATTCACCGCTGCGGACGGCCAGGGCATGAACCCGCTGCTGCAGAACCCGGCGATGGCGATCCATCCTCCCAACCTGTACCTCGGCTTCGTCGGCTTCACGATTCCATTCGCCTTCGCGGTCGCGGCGCTCGTCACCGGGCGGTTGGACACCACCTGGCTGCACAGCACCCGGCGCTGGACCATCATCGCCTGGCTCTTCCTGTCGATCGGGATCATCCTCGGCGCCCAGTGGGCCTACGTCGAGCTCGGCTGGGGCGGCTTCTGGGGCTGGGATCCGGTCGAAAACGCGTCGTTGATGCCGTGGCTGTTGGCGACCGCGTACCTGCACTCGGTCATGATCGAGGAAAAGAAACAGATGCTGCGGGTATGGAACGTCTTGCTGATCATCGCGACGTTTGCGATGTGCATCTTCGGCACCTTCCTGACCCGCTCGGGGATCGTCTCCTCGGTCCACGCCTTCGCCAATTCGAACCTCGGCCCGATGTTCGCGATCTTCCTCGCCCTGGTTCTCGCCGGCAGCCTCGGGCTCGTCGCCTACCGGCTACCGGAGCTCAAGAGCGAGGGCAAGCTCGATGCCGTGCTGTCGCGCGAATCATCGTTCCTGTTCAACAACCTGGTGCTCGTCGTCGCTTGTTTCGCGGTGCTCTGGGGAACGATGTTTCCGGTCATCACCGAGGCCATCACCGGGACGCAGATGACCGTCGGGCCGCCGTTTTTCAATCGCGTCAACGTCCCGATCATGCTGCTTCTTCTGCTGCTCACCGGCGTCGGCCCGCTGATCGCCTGGCGCAAGGCGTCGCTGCCGAGCCTCAAGCGCGCCTTCGCGACGCCGACCGCCACCGGGGTCGTGACGTTGGGTACCATGTTCTATCTCGGGGTGCGCGACTTCGCCACCGTGATGGCGTTTGCGCTTGCGGCCTTCGTCACCGCCACGATCCTGCAGGAGTTCTGGCGCGGCGCGCGGGCAAGAGGCTCGGCAACGGGAGAGGCCTTCCATCGTGCGCTCGTCAGCCTGACCTGGCGTAACAAGCGGCGCTACGGCGGATACATCATCCATATCGGGATCGTCTGCATGGCGATCGGCATCACCGGGTCGAGCAGCTTTCAGCGCGAGACGCAGGCAACCCTGTTGCCGGGACAAACCGTCGACTTCGCCGGTTACCGGCTGCAGATGGGTGACCTTGAGCTCTACGACTCATCTGGAGTACAGGTCGTGTCGGCCGAACTGCTCGTTTTCCAGGACGGCGAGCCGAAGTTCCGGATGTGGCCACAGCGCCACTTCCATCCCGGTCCCGAGGTCCAGCCGACCACCGAGGTGGCGATCTGGAGCAACATGCGGCACGACCTCTACGTCGTGCTGGCGGCCTGGGACCTGGATCGCGGCAGCGCCACGTTCAAGGCCTATCTCAACCCGCTGGTGAAGTGGATTTGGATCGGTGGCTTGGTGCTGGTGTTCGGCACCGTCATCTGCATGTTGCCGGACCGCAGCGCCGAGGTCGGGGCGCGAAACTACTAACAGCGGCAGACCATGAACACCCGGATGCGTAGCGATCAAAGCGGTCGAGTCGCCCTCTTTGCGGCCCTCGCCGTGCTCGCTTTCTTCGCCGCCATTCCCGCTTCGATGTGGTTGGCGCGCCCGCCCTCGGATGTCACCCAAGCGGAACGGCTCGGCGCCGAGCTCGGCTGCACCTGCGGCACCTGCCCGCACCGTCCGATGGCCACCTGCGGCTGTGGCTTCGCGGATGGCATGCTGGCCCGCCTCGACGCCGAGGTCGCGGCCGGCAGGACCGACGCTGAGATCACCGCCATTTTGGTCGCCGAGTACGGCAACGGCGTGAAGATCACGCCCGAGGGATCAGGATTCGATCTGTTGGCCTGGGCGGCACCGATCGTTCTGCTCATGGTGGGCGCCGTCGCCATGGCCGGTGTGATCTCACACTGGAGGGCGGGCTCCGATCCGGCGGCGCCGGCAGTCACCGGCAAGGCAACCGGCGGCGAGAGCGCAGTTTCCGACACCGGCGCTTCTCCCTCCCGCGACGCCACCGATTCGGATCGCTATCGCTCCATCGTCGAGCGCGAGCTCGACACCTTCGACGACTGAATGACCGCCTTGCTGGCGGTCATGGTGGTGACGGTCGTCGCCGCCGTCGTCGGTTACCCCCTCTGGCGCCCGGGCCCACAGGCACCGCCCGACCCGATTGGCCCCGCCGCGACGGTCGCTGCGCTCGAAGAACGCAAGCTGCAGATCTACGCCGGCATTCGCGAGCTCGGGTTCGACTACCGGATGGACAAGCTCGAGAAGGCCGACTACGAGGTAGAAGTCGAACGTCTGAAGGCCGAAGCCAGCGGCGTGGTGCAGCAGATCGACGAGCTACGCCGCCATCCGCCGCGTGGCCCGGACGAGCTCGAAGCTGAGATCGTGGTGTTTCGCGAGCGGCTCGATTCTTCTTCGGCCGGCCGCATGGACGGCGAGAAAGCCGCCGCGGGACTCTTCTGTACCCAGTGCGGCATTCCGGCGGGGAAAGACGACCGTTTCTGCGCCGCCTGCGGGAACAAGCTGAGGTCGGCGTGATTCCGACCCCCCCGACCGGTCGCG